>JBDHMQ010000012.1:0-15893 GCA_039656095.1 Gemmatimonadota bacterium
GCTCCGTCGATTGTTGTCGGAGTTTGACCCGACTTGCAGCATGGCGTTCCGTATCCCGGGTCTTCCGACGCGTCAGCCGAATCCTCCCTAATGGTCCACTGGTATCGATCACCCAGGACACTTTTCGTCATCTGTGGGATATCTAAGCGAGACTTTCGTAGGTCGCAGGTCAAGACTGAACCGGAATACATTCCAGGAGTCGTAGAAGTATGATAAATCGCAGTCATTGGGCACTACTTTTCGCCCTGCCAGCTGTTTTCTTCGTGTCACCGGATGTCGGCGCTGCCCAGGACCGGGCTCTCGAGTACCAGGTGAGTTTTGAAGACCCCTCACACGACGTATTTGCGGTTCGCCTGGCAGTCGATGACTTGGGGTCAGAAAACGCGATCTACCAGTTCGCGTCGACCGCCCCTGGGACCTACCAGGTGATGGACATCGGTCGTTTCGTGCGGGACTTCCGAGCTCTCGATGCCGACGGGCAGACGATAGTGACGGAGCAGGTATCAACGAACCAGTGGCAACTCGCAAACCCATCCCGTGTCCGTACGATCGAATACTCAATTGGTGAAACATGGGATACGCCGGTCGATGAGAACCAGGTTTATCCGATGGCCGGGACATCGCTGGAGGCGGATCATCTTCTCTTCAATGCTCACGCGGTCCTGGGTTATCCGACGGGCATGCAACAGCGTCCGTTAAGCATTCAGTTTGACTATCCCGAAAGCTGGATGGTAGGCACAGCCCTGGCGCGTGATTCCGATGGGGTATTTCTCGCCGACGACTACGATCACGCCGTTGATTCGCCGATCCTCATGGGCGACCTGACGCTGGCTAAAACAGAAGTGTCCGGTGCAGCGATCGAGATTTACACATACTCCGTAAGCAAGTCGATCGATTCGGATCAGCTTCTCGGCGCCATGAGAGACATGCTGGTCGCCGAAGGTGAGTTCCTGGGCGCGCTACCAGTCGATCGTTACGTCTTTCTGTATCATTTCGAGAATCACGGGCCGATGAATGGGGCATGGGAGCACTCGTTCAGCTCTGAATACACATTGCCGGACATTCCGTTTTCCGACCGCGCCGGTGGATTCATTACCGACATCGCAGCCCACGAGTTTCTTCACATCATTACTCCCCTGAATATCCACAGCGAAGTCATTGAGCATTTCAATTTCGTAGAGCCAGTTCCCTCAAAGCACCTGTGGTTATACGAGGGAGTCACGGAGTGGTCTGCTCACACGAGCCAGATGTATGCCGGCCTCAAGTCGGTCGAGGAGTACCTGGACGTGGTCGTCGGAAAAATCAACAATGATGCCGGCAACTATGACGCAGACTACAGCCTGGAGAAGCTGGCGCTCACATCGTTCACGCCGGAAGGCCAGCAGCAATACGGAAATATCTATCAGCGGGGTGCCCTGGTTGCAGGTCTGCTCGACATCCTGTTGCTCGACCTTTCCGATGGAGAGGCAGGCCTCCAGCAGCAGCTTCAGAAGCTCATGAAAGAGTACGGGCCGGATCGACCGTTCGAAGACTGCTGCTTCTACGAGGTCATGGCGGATATGACATATCCCGAAGTGTCAGAATTCTTCGAACGATATGTGGTGGGGGCCGAGCAACTCCCGATTCGAGACTACTATGCGAAACTGGGGCTTCTACTGATTGAGGACGAAGACGGCGCTGCTGACAGCTTCGAGATCTACGAGGATGCGTCAGAAAAGCAGACCAAGCTGCGAGAATCCTGGCAGCGAGGACGCTAGAGAGGCTGTCTTAGCCACCTGGGAAGTACCAGGCCCGGGCAACAGAAGTCGCCGGGCCTGGTCGCCGCCTGAATAACATTTGTGCGCTGAGTTGAGCCGCGTTACTCGACCCGCTCGTAAGTCACAGCCCACGTCGTCGTACCTGCCCCGTTCGTGAATGTGCGAACCAGATTGTCGCCGTCCAGCCTGAACGGTACCGAATTCTCTCTTTGGTTGGCGGTCGCGTTGGGCCACTTGGCCACGATTACCTTCGTTGCGATTTCACCATCGGCTGCGGAATACGTGCCCGCATTCGCATTGAACGGACGCCATGCGGCCAGTAGCTGCTCATCCGTCGGCTCATCGGGGAGTTCCTCCCTGGCCTCAGCACCACGTACGGACACGCTGGCGTAATGGCTTTTGGTGAATATCAGGAGGTTGGGCTGCGTGATCTCCCTCACTTCCGTGCCTTCTTCGTTGGTTATCGTAACGTGGATAGTCTTCCAGACGCCTTCGACGGCGCTGGCGTCGGATGTCGCGGCGGGTTGGAACGCGAGAAGCGAAACGGCGGCGATGGCAAATACCAAGACGATGCTGAGCCTGCGCATGGTCCCTCCGTGTAGCGGTGAGCAACATTTGGGCGGAATCGCCCTAGAAGACCTTAACCGTCGGAGAGATTCAGGCGCAATTTAGCGGGATCTGGATCTGTTACTAGGAAGATCCGCCCCTCCGTATACTTCAGCGCGTGAGTTGTGAGAACGCTATTCCATCGGGCCATCCACCTGTTTCCATGTACCCCGTAATCGTTCCGCTTCCCAGCTCAATCGCCGCAACCTGATTGCGACCCTGGAGGGTGACGTAGGTCCATCGACTGTCTCGCGAAATTGCGACACCTTCCGGTGCTGGCGAGCCTGGTATCTCAGCCGAATCGAGAATTCCAACGGCTGGGATTTCTACAAGGTGCAGGAGTTCCCGGGTTGTGGCGTCGAGAATTTGCACCTGTCCCTTGACCGGGTCCGAGATCACTACAAATCCTCCGGAAGGTGATACTGCCAGGCGATACGGCATTCCGAACCCACTGATCGTGTCGACGGCTGCTCCAGTTTCCACGTCGATAATCGCAACCAGGCTGTCACCGTTGCTCCCAACCCACACCGCGCTGCCGTCGGGTGTGACTGCGATTCCTTCAACAAATCTTGCCACGGCAAGTGTGCGAAGCGTCTCGCCCGAGCGAGGATTGATCTCCGTGATATTTCCGTCGCGGACGTTTGTCGTGTAGACGCGGTTCCCGGACGGAACCAGCGCCAGCATGTGAGATGCCGGATAGTCAGTTGAGACGTCGCTGACCACAGTGCCGGTATGAAAATCAACTACCACGACGACCTGGCGAACCTCAGACGTGACGACGAGAAGCGAATCACCCGGCAGAAAAGCGATCCCGTGGGGCCGCTGGTAATCTCCCAGGTCTATCGTGCGAACCACCGAAACGCTCTCGAGATCGATCACCGTCAGGGAGTTACCGGGAGTTCCGCGGACCCCATAGTTCGTGACTACTGCCCAGCGGCCGTTCGACGAGGTTGCCACCTCATGGGGTCCCTGTCCGGTTGCCAGCGTCGCAAGAACTTCGCGCGACCCGATATCCAGAATTGTCGCTGTGTTGTCACTCATGTTTGTGACGACAAGAGTGCCGGTCTCCGACGGAACTGCATGGTCCTGTGCCTGCAGGGCGGAAGCCGATACCAGACAGAACGTAGCCAGGAGCACAAAGTGACGGCACAGAGATGAAATCATGAGTTTTCTCCCCTGGCGCCGCTCACCGAGACTGGGTTCGGCACGTAGAGTGTCCGAATCGGGAACGGGATCTCGATTCCTTCCTCGTTAAAGCGCAGATGAAGTCGCTTGATGAACTCGTGTCGCAACTGGTACTGCATCTCGTATCGATCGACGCGGATTCGAACAAAGAAATCAATACTGGAGTCACCAAATTGCTGAAATCGCATCACCGGTTCCGTCTGGTCCGAGCGGCATCCGCACGCGTCAGCCGACTCTCGTGCCACCTCGGATACTACCCGTTCTACCTGGTCCAGATCGCTGTCGTAATGGACGCCCACCTCAATCCTCACCCAATAGGGGCGACTCGGTAGACTGTAGTTGACCACGACGGAATCGCCGAGCCGGCTATTGGGAACCACCACCTCATGATCGTCCCAAAGCGCCTTGATGGTGGTATTGCGCCACTTGATGTCTGTTACGTGCCCTTCTTCGCCAGTCTCGAGGCGGATGTAGTCGCCCTTTCGAATCTGCCCGCTCGCAATGATCTGTACGCCCGCGAAGGTGTTTGCTAGGGTCGGCTGAAGCGCGAGCGCGATGGCGAGTCCCCCGATTCCGAGCCCGGTGATCAACGGCGTGATGGGAATTCCCAAACTCTGAAGAACGAACAGTGCGCCGAAGACGAAGATGACCAGGCGCGTCAGAGTTGTGATCAGGGCGGCGCCGGCAGTCGAGGCCCGGCCCTGGCTGGAGTAGTTGGCTACCGCGGCGGACGCCGCACGAGCCAGGACCAGAGTGAAGGACACGATGATCAGGACCGACAGGCCTCGCTCCAGGATCTGCCGGACCGTATCGGATAGCGGTAGAGTTCGTGTCGCCAGCCACGCCCCTAAGGCTGTAAACCACAAAATCGGGGCATGCCGGACCGCACCGACCACCACATCATCCCAGTTGGTCTTGGTCTTACGGCTCAGGCGCTCGAGACGGCGGAGGACGATGCGCTCGAAAAACCAGCCAATGAGAACTCCAGCCAATATGAATCCAGCCGGTAAACCCCAGGCCAGAAGACTCTCGAGAGTCCAGTCGAATTCCGCCATCATCATTCCTGTAAGTATCTGAGTTCGTCGGCAACGTCAGAACCGCTACCGCATGTGCTCAATGTTGTAAGGCGGGGTGACTACTTCAAGCGACAGGTCGTCCAGGACCGGAATATCTCTCGGATTGACGCGAGCGGGTCACGCTTCGAGTTGGGATAGGAAATCGTCTGCTTCCTGGATCTGCTGCTCGCTGAACACCTTGATTCCGTGATTCTCCAGCAGGGCGGTCGTGACGCCCATTCCGGGTATCAAACTGCCCGTGAAACCTCCGTCGTGGATCAAGGAGCTGCCGCAAGAAGGGCTTCCTTCTTTCAGAATAGCCAACCGCACATCTTGATTTTCTGCTACCCGAAGCGCCTCGTTTGCCCCCGTAACGAAGTATGTCGTCACATCACGTCCGGATTCGTCGAAGACTTTCGCCTCGCCTCGCAGGACAGCCGATCCGCCGTCACCTTCGATCTCGGCGGGCGGTCGGGGCACTGGGAAGCCTCCGGCCACTTCAGGGCAGAATGAGACGATGCGTCCTTCTCGAATCCACCGATCGAGGATCGTGTTTGTCACTGTCGCAGCCGCCCCGTCGTAGCGCACGGGCTGACCTAGAAGGCAGGCACTGACGAGGATCCGGGTCTTCAACGGCGCGAAACCCGGAAATCAGTTGCTGGAGAAAATGATTGGCAGAATGAGCCAGACGCCGACGGGCAAGTCCCGGTTCATTGCGGGATCAAATTTCCCTGCCTTGGCAACTTCAAGTGCAACGTCATCGAGTCTCGGGTATCCACTCGAACTCTGCACTACGGCATTCGTCACGTCGCCATTTTCAGACACAAAGAAAAATACACCAACCGTGCCGGCTATTCCCGCCTCTCGAAGTGGTGCGGGGAAGCGTTGCTGGGCCATGCGGATTAGCTCCGCAGCGTTCCTCAAACGCGGTTCCACTTCACGTGGAATGTATGACGGTACTTCTGACGGACGGGCACCAGCAGGCGGTGGTGGCAGATTTTCAATCGGATTCGATTCGAAGTTGGTGCGAGCGATCGTGATGTCCTGGTCGATCGGAGCCGCAGACACTCGAGGCGTGGCTGGCCTGGCGATCTGCTCGGGAGGCGGTGGAATTTTTACCTCAGGCGGCAGCTCGACGACCGCAATCTCATCAGCGGAGAAATTGATGTCGTCCGCCGTAAGCGTTGGGAAGAAAGCGAACAGGGCGAAGTGGACGATTACCGCTGCGACGATTCCCAACGTCATCCAGTCTTCGCTTCGCGTCTTGAATTGCTCGTTGGCCCGCGACCTGAACCGTTCGCTGGCGCTTGCAGAACGCTCTGGGTGTTCGTTTTCTTGCATACCGGCTACCTCCTGGCCCCTGAAACCGCTTCTCAATCAGAAAAAGCGGACTTCTATCTTCTAATATAGTAGACGTTGTTTGTTTGCGAGAGGTTGCAAATGGAGCCGGGCGTTATCGATCGGGTAGTCTCCCAGTGTCAGGCCCGTGTGACGCCGCAGTATTTCCGTTATCATTTAGAGTCAAGTTTGCGGGCGCCAGATTATTGAGGCTCTAGAGCGGGTACTGAATGGCTGAAGGAACTACCACAGGTCTGACATGGGAACGACGTCTGGCACTATGGCTGCCGGGCTCACCTCTGTTCGGAGCTTTTCTGGTCGCGGCGATACTCATCATCTCCTATTTCGTTTTTCAGTCGATCTTCGCACTTGCCACATACCGACTCGCGATCCTCTTAATTTTGTTCATTGCTTACGTTCTCATGTCGCCTAGATATGCTGCCTTGCCGCTCGCCTCAGATAATCGACGCGTAGACGGGCCGGGACCATCCGTCTCGGGCCGCACCGACATGGAAGTCAGCGCCCTCCAATCGCCACGCACCATGATTCAACAGAGCCGCGTCGCTGGTGCTGCCGGCGTCCTGGTATTCTTCACAATCAACGGGTTGGCTGCTTACATGGAGGGTGCTGGCCCGGGTGACTGGTTGGGCCGGTTTCATGCTGGTACCGTGCTGATACCAATAACCATGTTGATTGGATGGCTGGCAGGACGTGGCATCTATTTCTCGCTGGTGTCTACCCATGAGTCGACCCTGCCTGACAGGTCTGATGTTGATCTGCTGAGTCTTGACAGTCTTTATAGCCTGGGCCGTACCGGCCTGCGCGGGTCGCTCCTCGCGCTGTTTGGAATATCCATTGGTGGCCTTGTATTCCTGGACACGGAGATCGGGCTATGGGGAACGATCCCCACCTTCGTGACCGGCCTCGGACTTGGCCTTCTGATTTTGCTACGGCCCGGTCGGGAAGTGTGCAACCTGATTCGCGCCGTGAAGCGCGACGAGTTGGTTCGACTGGAGCCACTGCTGAAGCAGGCCCGCGACGGTGCAATTACGGGCGAAGGATCAACCCAGGGCCAATTGACGGACCTCATGAGCTACCAGGCACGCATCGAATCTACAAAAGAGTGGCCTTTCGACTTGCCTACACTGATGCGCTTCGGACTCTACTTGCTGATACCTGTCGTATCGATGGTTGGTGGCGCTCTCGTGGAGCGTGTCGTCGATTTCGTGCTCGGCTAGAAGAACCTCGACGGAGGCAGCAGGACCTTGAGCCAGACTCTGCAACGAGGTGAGACGAAGCCCACTTCGGTGGTCTACGGGATCGATGCGAAGCCGCCGCTAGCCGAGGCGATCCCTCTCGGCATCCAACACGTCCTGGCGATGATACTCGGCAACATCACGACACCCATCCTGGTGGCGGGTGCGCTGGCCCTGGCAGTCGAGGATACGGTGCTTCTCATACAAGTGGTCCTGGTCATGGCTGGCCTCGCCACAGTCATCCAGTCCTACCCGCTTGGCCCGGTCGGTGGTCGTCTGCCGATCGTCATGGGAACCTCGATTGCTTTCCTCGGCGCGATCATCGGCATAGCTAACGAGTACGGCCTGGCTGTGGTGTTTGGCGCCTGCCTGGTGGCGTCTGTCGTCGAGATTGTCCTCGGTTTTTCGATCGCCCGTGTACGCGGTGCCTTTCCACCCCTGGTGACGTCGATCGTCGTGATGCTGATTGGACTCACGCTGATTCCTGTCGGGATGGATTACGCCGCCGGAGGGCCGGGAGCAGCCGATTATGGCTCTGCAGCGAATCTCGGGTTGGCCGCACTGGTTTTCCTGATCACGCTGGCTTTGAACCAGTTCGGACGCGGCTTTCTAAGCCACGCTTCGATCCTACTCGGCATGACGTGCGGCTATGGAATAGCGGTTGCACTGGGGTGGGTGGACTTCGCGCCGATAGCCGATGCGCCGTGGTTCAGTCTACCGAGACTGGCCCCGTTCGGACTTGAATTCCAGTGGGGACCCATACTGGTGATGGGTTTCATCTACGTCATCTCAACGATGGAGACGATCGGCGACATTGCGGGTACCGTGGCGGCCGTTGATCGCGAACCAACGGACGACGAATTACGTGGCGGTCTCGTGGCTGACGGGGTAATGAGCGGGCTTGCGGCGCTGGTCTCGGCCTTTCCCAACACCTCGTTCTCACAAAATGTCGGCCTGATCAACTTCACGGGCGTAGTGTCGCGTCACGTTACGGCAATCGGAGGCATCCTCCTGGTCGCCCTGGGGCTCGTACCAAAGGTCGCCGCTTTGTTCGCCACCATCCCGGCGGCAGTGATCGGCGGTGGGGGACTCATCATGTTTGCAATGATCTTCTCTTCGGGGATTGCGATATTTCATCGTGGCGTAATCGCCGACCGCCGGAGCCTGGTGATCCTCGCGGTCTCGGTGGGGCTTGGCCTTGGCGTGGAGTTGCGGCCGGAGATCCTGGTTGAAGCACCACAGTGGGCCACGAGTTTCTTCGGCTCGGGGCTCATTTCGGGCGGTATGGCTGCTCTTGTTCTCAACCTGCTCCTGCCGCGAGAAAAGATTGCGGAGAACCGCCAAGTCTAAGGCGTTTCCGAATTTCGCAGGTAGGGAAGAACGTCTCGGGTATAGAACGGCTCCTCCGTCGACCAGAACAAGTAATCGACGTGAAGTTCGTCGCGGGCATAAGCGTTAAGCTCGGGTACGGTAATGATCTGGCCGGTTCGACGATGAACATCACCGTAATTTCCGAACTGCACCGCAACGCCGGCCACCACCCCATCGGCCCGATCCCGGATCAACGGGAGACTGTGCTGCTGCTGATACCAGCGGTACGGAAGGAGGTCCGGTCCACCGACTCCCACGCCGATCGAATCAGCGTGTGCGTACACGCTGCGCAGGTAGCCGCGGTCTTCGTCCGGCAAGGACTCGCCGGGCATGAAGTTGGCGTACACAATTACGACCGATTCGTTGAAAGCGGTGCCGGCCCTGGTCATGATCTCAAGGATGGCATCGCGATAGACCTCGGGCGTGAATCCCGCCGGAACCATGCGTGGAGCTCCGAACCCGATGCTCGACTCCGCGAAGTTCAGCCCCTCGATGCGCCCATCGAATTGCCTGCCCAGCGCATCGAGCAGGAGGCCCAGTCGTTCCCGCACAGCCGGATCCCATCGCCGCGCGAGCCATCCCCCGTGAACCAGGTTCTCCCCGTCGTCGGTTTTCGAGTAGTACGTACGGTCTGCACCACCTCCAAAAGCCGGATCCGCGACCAGGTAGTCGGGGACATTTACGATCGAGGCGACGAACGACACCTCCTGGAGCTGAACGAAAAGTTGCTTTCCGTGGGCCTCCAGGAAGTCCAGATCTGCCTGGATACTCGAGAAGTCGTATTCGCCCGGACCCGGCTCGAGTTCGCGCCACGAGTACTTGAGCTGAGCTCCTTCGATCATCGGGTGCTCCAGGAAGCCGGATTCCTGTATTCGGTGACGATCGAACTCGAAGAAAACGTAGTGTCGGGTCGTCTGAGCGAGCGATGGGGATCCACACACAAGAATGAGAGCGGCGATGGAGATAAGGGTACGCATGGATTGTCCTTCCGAAACTTACCTGTACGTCAGCAGCGGAGTCTCATGGAGGGCAACCATAGAGAAGCTCTCCATAACAAGGCAAGAACTACGGACAATCGCATCGGGGTGTCTGGAGAAATGCAATTCCTGCGGCCTCGCCGCGCACGGCCGACCACGGTCAAGCTGATCAAGCCAAATCCGATCAACCCGTCTTTCGGAGTTTTGCGAAGCCGCTCTCCATAGCCGACACGAGCGCGTCGACCTCCGACTCGCCCATCGCCGTCGACATCGCCGCTGAACACGTGTTGATCATGGTGATGCCCTCGTCGAGGAGATGGCCGAGCAATTGGGTCAACTGCCGCCTCTCCTCGGCGTTCCAGAACGCCTCGCGATAGTTCATTGGCGGGGAAGCTTTGAGGTGCACCCGGAACAACGAGCCGCCGCCCGTCACGCAGGCTGTGATTCCCGTCGAGCGGATGGCCTCCTCGATGCCCTCGCGGGCGCGCGCCGCCAGGAAGTTGACCCGCTGGACGGCCTCATCGTCGAACAGACTCAAGGCGGTCAGGCCAGCCGTCATCGTAATCGGGTTCGCCGAGAACGTGCCCGAGTGGGGAAACTGCACGAAGTCGGCGAGTGGATCCATGACGTTCATCACCTCAGCCCTTCCCGCAATCGCGCCAACAGGGAAACCCCCGCCAATGAACTTGCCCAACGCCGTCAGGTCGGGAGTCAGGTCGTACCACGTTTGTGCGCCTCCGTATTGCGAGCGGAACGTGATGACCTCATCGAGCACGAGCAAAGCACCATCAGCCTCGGTCCACTCCCGGATCGCCTTGACGAACAGTGCGTCAGCAGGGTGGAGACCCACACGGTGCGGCATGAGGTCCATCAACACGCACGCCAGCTCTCCCTTGTGCCGGTCGAGAAGGGCGAGCGCCCGTTCGCAATCGTTGTAGGGGATCACGACCACGTCGGCGAGCGCGTTGGGTGGTGTTCCCTGGGCCACCGGCACGCTACTGGGCGCATCGACGTCTCCCCAGTTCCCAGGATTGGGGTTCTGGCTCACTTCGGCGTAATCGTACTGTCCGTGATACGCGCCCTCGATCTTGGCGATCTTGGCCCGGCCGGTGAACGCGCGGGAGGCCTTCAAGGCACCCATCACCGCTTCGGTGCCGGAATTGACGAACCGGAGTTTCTCGAATCCGGCGTTCCGGCTCACGAGATGCTCTGCATATCGCACCTCGATTTCGGTGGCCTCGGAAAACGCCGTGCCCCTGTTGAGCTGCTCGGTCACCGCTTCGACGATGGTCGGATGCGCGTGTCCGTGAATCAGTGAGGCCATGTTGTTGGAGAAATCGATGCGCTCCACGCCTTCGATATCAGTGATCCGACAGCCGGCGGCGTGATCGGCATACAGCGGGTGGGGCTTACGCAACACTGTGTTGCGGCTCACCCCGCCGGGCAGGATCTCGAGCGCCCGCTCGTACAATCGTGCGCTGGCTGACGAGTTTCGGGACTCACTCATGGCGAATCAACTCGGCCCCAGTGCGCTCCTGCACGTACTCGAAGCTCACCCCGGGACTCAACTCCACGACCTGGAAGCGCTCGTCGATAATATCGATGACGGCAAGATCGGTGTAGATCCGATCCACGACGCGGAGTCCGGTCAGCGGAAACGTGCACGACTCGACGAGCTTGGCCCCACCGTCCCGCGTGGTGTGTTGCGTGATGACGTAGACCGTCTTCACGCCGGCGACCAGGTCCATCGCTCCGCCGACGGCCGGGATCGCACCCGGTGCGCCGGTCGACCAGTTCGCCAGGTCGCCGGACTGAGCGACCTGAAGCGCACCGAGCACGCAGACGTCCAAATGCCCGCCGCGAATCATCGCGAAGCTGTCCGCATGATGGAAATATGCCGCCCCGGGGTTCGCGGTCACCTGCTGCTTGCCGGCGTTGATCAGCTCAGGGTCGCCCGCGCCTGGTTTGGGCGGAGGACCCATACCGAGCAATCCGTTCTCGGTGTGGTAGATCACCTCACGGCCGTCCGGCACGTACGCGGCGACGCGTTCTGGGATGCCGATGCCGAGGTTGACGTACGCGCCGTCCGGAATGTCGAGCGCGCAACGCTGTGCCATCTCGTCTCGTGTGAGACCGACGTGCCCGTCGCTCATGGGTACGACACCCCCGCCGTGATGAGTTCGGACTCATGCGCAGGGTTGGCGACAGCGACCACACGCTGCACGAAGATGCCGGGCGTCACGATGACCTCAGGGTCCAACTCACCGACGTCAACGACGGCGGTGGCCTGCACGATGGTCGTCCTCGCCGCCATGGCCATGACGGGACTGTAGTTCCGGGCCGTCTTGTTATACACGACGTTGCCATGACGGTCTGCTACCCGTGCCCTGATCAACGCGAAGTCGGCGGTCAATCCAGGTACCAACAGGTAGTCACGACCATCGAAGGTCCGCCGCTCCAGGCCCTCCTCGAGCGGCGTGCCCACGGCGGTCGGCGTATAGAAGGCCGGAATGCCGGCGCCCCCGGCGCGAATTCGCTCGGCCAGCGTGCCCTGCGGAACGAGCTCGAGCGCTGTGTGCCCACTGCGATACATGTCGGGGAACACAGTCGAGTTCGTGCTGCGCGGATAGGAGCAGATCATCTTGGAGACGCGCCCGGCTTTGATCAGCGCCGCCAGGCCGACCTCACCGCTGCCGGTGTTGTTATTGACGACGGTCAGGTTGGTCGCTCCCTGGTCGATGAGCGCATGGATGAGCTCGATCGGGCTACCCGCCTCACCGAACCCCCCGATCATCACGGTCGCGCCGTCGAACATGTCGGCGACCGCTTCCGCCACGCTCCCGACCTGTTTGTTGATCACGGAGCGGTCCCAACCGCCTCCGCAGCAGCCCGGGCCGCCTGCACTCGCCCATAGTCGAACAAACCCGCCTCGTCGTAGATGACCCGGTCCTCGTAACCGTCGAACCAGATGGCCTCGGGGTTTCGTCCGACGATGCAGACCTTCCCGCGATCAGGCGCGCTGGCAGCATTCCGGAGGATCTTGAAAATCACGACACCGTTTTCGGTCCCTGGCACGCCCGGAATCGGCTCGTTCGTCACCGCGGCCACTTCGGTCTTTCCCTTGTAGTGGGTGATCGAGAGCCGAGCGCGCGTCTCCACGCCGGACAGCCCTTTTTGGGACTCGTTCAAGGTGTGCCATGCCGTTTCGATCGGGACGTTGAACGCCTCGTGCGCCACGATGTCGCGGCCACAGAAGAAGTAGTGATTTTCGGCGCCGACGCGTTTCAATGAGCGTTGCATGATACGCAGCGCATCCGGGTCATCGTTGATGCCCCGGATGATCGGCGACTGATTTTCGACACTCACCCATCCGAGGGACGTGAGACCTTCCATCGCCCGTTTCGCCGAGTCGTTCCATTTGAAGGATCCGTTGGGATTCTCGGCGTAGTTCCCGTCGGCGTCCTTCACGAGAAACTCATCGGGATGATTGAAGTGCACCATGATGCGAAGGCCCACGTCCGGGTACGTAGCGTGGAACTGCTCGAGCATCGCCAGGAACGTGTCGTCGAATCGATCCGGAAAAAACGCCATTTCCTTGGTCCCGATCCGGATCGCGTCAATGCCAACCTCGGCGAGCGCGGAAAGCCACTCTGCCAGTTTCTTGTTGGGCAACACCATCGGATCCCCGCCGGACAGCAGGATCTCCCGCAGCCGCTCTCGGCCCGATTCGGGATGGAGACCACCGTTTGCCTCGACGATTCGGTTGTGCTCCTGAATGTAAGCCGTGATGTCCCCGATCCTGGCGAGTCCCTTCTTGGCGACGGTCCCGTCCTGGCGTTCGACTTCCTTGCGGCTGATCAACTCTTCGCGATAGCAGAATCGGCAGTGAGCCGAACACGTCGAAGTGACGTACAGTAGGCCCAATTCGTACTTGTGAATCAGTCCCTCGACCGGGCTATAGTCCATCTGATACCCGGGATCCTCCGAGCCTGCGAGGCTAACGGTCTCGTCCGGGCTCGCCTTCACCAGCCGTCTGAGCTGTGGGCTCCGCTGCGCCATGTCGAAGTAATGCCGAGTCACCTTGACCGGCATGCGCGCCTCGACGTCCCGCTCGGTGCCCTTCAGGTCGCGGAGCGCCGTGAGTTCATCCTGCGAATAGAACCCGCGCATCTCCTCGGGTACGCGCTCGTCCAGGAACGGGTTGAGGCCGTTGACGTTGAGGCGCTCGTACTTGGGGCTTTCGACAGTATCGAGAAAGGCCTGGGCCCGGGCTGACGGGATGTATTTCTCGGCGTTGCTTATGACGATGATTCTGCCTCCGTGATCGCTTCTGTCTGATTCAGTTCCGCACTCCGAATCCCACTATATCGATTAGGAAGGGGGGCGCAATGTCGCTTGGACCGAAGCGGCGCCCGGGACGGGCACCAACTGACGTCGATGTACGACAGATTCCTACTGGAATGGAGCCGACCGGGATCGAACCGGTGACCTCCTGCTTGCAAAGCAGAACGTGCACCCCACGATTTCCGACGATATGCCTTACTTCTGCAGAAAACTACGACGGAGCGTCGGAATCCATTACGACAAATACGCACTCTGACGGTTCCGAACAGACCCAGAAACAGACCCAAGTGAGATTAGGGCGGCACAGAGCTGGCTCCCAGGACCACGAGGCTACTGTCGAAGGTGACCTGAAGGCTTTGTCAGCGACCTAGTTACCACTGAGTGAAGCTGCTATCCCTTCCTCAAGCGCTTGAAAAAAGATCACTGTCGCGGCTACGGAGACAGCTATCAGGCCAACAACCAAAGCCACTGTGCGCCCCGACGAAGTCTCCTTTTTCCTTTCCTCGAACTCGGTAATGTCAGCGAGAGCAAACCTGACGGTGTCACTGTATGTGCGGTTTCTCGCATCATAGACATATCCAAACAGGCTGTCGGCTTCGATCCATGGACCACGGACATGTCTCCGGCTGCCATCCTCGAGCGTAACTATCACTTTGTCTTGTGCTTCACGAGCTATGGTTTCATGAGGCCGATTCATTGCGACAGTCCTGGTGACTGTGCACGCAGACACCCACACAATGAGAGTCAGCGGAAGAATAGCCAGGCGAAAGAATCTGGAACGTCTGAAGTAATTCATTGCAACCTCCTCAGTGGGGTTAATGGCTGCAACAACAGTCAGGTTAGGCGATCAAGTGAGGGTAAAGCGTGGGGAGGGGACTGCTTCGGGGCGCCTGCGAATCCTTCCAGAACATGGGTCTACATCGAAGCATTACAATGGAGCCGACCGGGATCGAACCGGTGACCTCCTGCTTGCAAAGCAGGCGCTCTCCCGACTGAGCTACGGCCCCAAAACCGCGCCCGAACATAGGGGAAGAAAGCGGAATCGTCTACTGTCAGCATTCCGTGCCGAGGTTGGATCGCGTTCCTCTTCTATGGTATTCTGGACGAAACGGTGCAGGAACCACCACTCAGCAGAGGGATTTATCATGCGGTTTCACAAATCATTGGCAACGACATTAGCATTCGTGATGGTGGTCACAAGTGCGGTCATGGCCCATCCGGCAAACGCCCAGGAAGCTGCTGCGCCAGCCGATGTGGCAAGTCCGGAAGCCATCGTCGCTGCCGCGTACGAAGCCATTGCTCGCGCTCCGGGCGAAAACTTTGATTGGGAACGGTTTCGCTCGCTATTCCTTCCGAACGCCATGTTGATTCCAAGTACGGAGCAAAGAGGTGGCGCGTTCGACATCCTGTCAGTGCAGGACTTCATCGACTGGATCGATGAGGCGACGACTATTGGCGGCGAGCAGGATACCGGATTCAGCGAGGACGGGATTTCGAACACGGTGGAGCGCTATGGGGATATCGCGCACGTGTTCTCTACCTACGAAAAGCATTTCTGGGGTGACGATCGGAACCTGGGCCGCGGGATCAACACCTTCCAACTGGTCAATAATGACGGACGTTGGTGGATCACATCGATAGCCTGGGACGAGGAGATCGGGGCCGGGCCGATACCGGAGAAGTATCTGCCCTAGAACCGCACGGTCATCCCGGCAAACGGGCTCAAGTCGTCGGCCGGGCCGTCTAGAGCCGAGTCGTCCGGCGTCAGCCCTCCGTAGCCGCAAGGGCAGCCAGCGCATCGGCGAGCGTTCCCCAAGTTCCACCCTCGTCACGCGCTACCGCCCCTTGCAGTCGCCTCGCAAGTCCATCGAGCGTGTTCGAACGCTCCGTTCCGGATTGCTGCTCTGCGCTGTCAATTGCGCCCCGGATCCGATTGATGCGCTCGCCGGCCATATTGTGCGATCGGGCCACCTGATCCACGTAGGCACGGACCAACGCAAAGCT
>JBDHMQ010000013.1:0-15815 GCA_039656095.1 Gemmatimonadota bacterium
CTGACCAATCTGGGATGAGGTGCTCCGAGTGCCAGCCGAAGGCCAATCTCCTGAGTGGACTGCCGAACGGAAGAGGAGACGACTCCGTATACGCCGATAGCTGACAGAACCAGTGCCAGCAGGGCGAACAATCCGATCAGGCCCGTGGCAAACCGCACGGGGGCGGTAGCGTCTGATACATAAGCCGTGAGCGGGCGCATGGCGCCAAGTGGCAACTCAGGATCCAACTCCGCAACCACCTCTCGGAGTGATCCTGCGACCTTTTCAGGGCCCTCTGAATTAGTTCGCGCGATTACCGACATCGGGTTGAATCCACCCTGCGTGAGGTGCGGAAAGAATATTGTCCCGCGTGGATCCCGCAATGGATCTTCGATATGTATCAGGTCCACCACGCCTATGACCTGGAACCACCGGTCAACCGCGCCAAAGCCAAATCCTGCTGCGAACAGCTTCTGGCCTACTGGGGACCGTCCAGGCCACGCACGCCCAGCAAGCTGGCGGTCCACAACGACCACGTCTCTACGTTCACTGTTGTCGTCGGCTGAAAACAGCCGACCAGCGAACAGCTCGATTCCGAGCGCATCAAACAGACCTGGAGTAACGAATTGATAGTTGGCTTCGCCTACCACTTCTTCCTCGGCGGAATCGGCGCTCGTCCGATACGGTGAGGTAAAGAACTGGCCGCCGAGCGGTAACACGTAAGTCGCCCCGATCGCAGTGACGCCCGGAAGCTTTTCCGCTCGTTGCTCAAGCCCATAGAAGAACTCTTCTACGGCCGCAATTGTGCCGTATCGGGCGGGAGGCAGGTTTATGTTGAAAGCCAGGGCAGAGTCAGGCTGAAAACCAAGGTCAATGGCCTCCACATTGCTCAAGCTCCGGATCATCAATCCCGCTCCAATGAGCAGAACCATGGCAAGCGCCACTTCACTGACAACGAGGGCGCCACGCAAACTTCGGCGCCTTCGGTCTGCGGTGCGCACTCCACGGTCGTTAAGCCGGCCATGCAAATCCGCCCGAGACGACTGGAGCGCCGGAATGAGACCGAATATGACGGCAGACGCCAGGGTTGTCCCGAGCGTAAACAGGAGAACTGGGCCATCGATGGGCACCGATTCCATCCGTGGGAGGTTTGCGGGTCGCCCGGCAAGGAGTATGTCGATTCCCCAGCGGGCGACCAGCAATCCTACGAGCCCACCGGTTGTGGCAAGCAGCATGCTCTCAGTCAGCAACTGACGAGCAATTCGACGACGGCCTCCCCCTACGGCTGCGCGGATGGCGATTTCTCGTTGGCGGTCTGTTGCCTGGACGAGCAGAAGGCTGGCCACGTTGGCACTCGCAATCAGCAGCACGATACCGACGGCAGCCAGCAAGCCGAGCAAGATCGGACGTACATGTCCAACAATCGCTGCGTGCATCGGTGTTACCGTGATCTGAATATTTGCTTCCCGGTGGTAGTCAAATGTCTCACGCTGCCACGCGCCGACAGCATCCACCTGTAGCTGCGCTTCGTCCAGGGAGACGTCGGGTAGTAGCCGTGCGATAACCCGCATGCCCGCAGCCTGACTGTTGCGCGGCTGAGACCGGAAGTTGAATCGGGAAGCGCGAAAAATATCGATATCCGTGGGAATGCCAGCGTTGGCCGGCATATGAAGCTTGAACTCGCTGGGCAGCACGCCGATGACCTCAGCCGGTAAATCGTTCAGCTCGGTGATTCGACCGATGATGTCTGGATCTTCGCCAAAACGCCGCTTCCACAGACCGTAGCTGATAACCGCCTTCTGACGGCTTGCAGTACGAACGGTTCGATCTCCTCGGGTGTTGGGAATCTCTCCCTCAGCGGGTGAGAATGTCCGGCCCAATTCCATTTCGACGCCAAGCACGTCGAAGAAATTCGACGTGACACCGGCTACCCGGACAACCTCGGGCGGTCCATCACCCGTGATGTTTGTCTCGGTGGTTCTGTTAGTCGCCGCGATTCCGGCAAACACGTTGACCTGTTCGCGGAAGTCGATGACGTCTGGGGCCGGCACGGGACCACCGATGAAACCATTTTGAGCTATATCGTGGCGCAGGAGAACCAGGTCTTCAGCATGCGCATACGGGAGTGGCTGGATGAGTACCCGGTTCACGACGCTGAATATCGCCGTGCTGGCCCCGATGCCCAGGCCCAGGGTTGCGACGACCAGCACCGTGAAGGCTGGACGCTTAAGTAGAAACCTGGAACCGAATTTTACGTCCTGAAAAAACCGACCCATCCCCTAGTCTCCTTCGTGGGCGAAACCTCAGTCGACACGATAAGGGCAATGGTCATGCCAGGCGAACATTTTCGTTAACTTGTTGCCGCGCAATGTATTGTCAGCCTACCATCCTGCAGACAGTTCAGCAGAATGTCCGGTTTCGGGACGGGTGTTCCACAGACGGACGTGGAAAGGCGCGACAGACCCTGGGATTATTGGGTGGAAACCAAGCCACTTTCTGATGCTGTCCGGGCCTCTTCAAGCGCAATGTCAATGAATGCCGAGACGAGATCCGGACCCTGGGCACCAACCACAACCTGTCCATTGATGAAGAATGTCGGGGTCCCCGTAACACCGAACCGAAAGCCATCCCTCAGGTCATTCTGGACGACCGACTGCATTTCTCCACTGTCCAGACACGTATCGAATCGATCTCCATCCAAGCCCAGTTCCCGGGCGTGGGACTTCAAGTCCTCGCGGCCCAACTGATCCTGCCGATCGAACAGCAAATCGTGGTAGTCCCAGAAACGATCCTGGTCCAGAGCACACTCAGCTGCTTCTGCCGCAAGTTGCGCATTGGGGTGAATCTGACTTAGCGGGTAATTCCGAACGACCCACTTGACCCTTCCCTCAAATCGCTCGCGAATTACGGGATAGGTGGTCTCCCGGAATCTCCGGCAGAACGGACATTCGTAGTCGGTGAACTCGACGAACTCGACCAGAGCATCGTCGGGTCCCTGGGATGGTCGACCCTCAATGACGAACGGCGTTCGAGACGCAGAACGCTGTGTAAGCTGGTCACTCGCCTCAACGACTACCGGACCGCGGACCGAAAAACCGAGGGCAAACCCTCCCACGACACCCGCGACCAAAAATGCTACTGCCTTACCCATTATCACATTTCCTTTAGTCAACTCTGGCTTCGAATATCCGGACACTACTCTACTCTCCCAGACGGCGCCGGGCCACACGGAGGCCGTATCCGAGGCGGAGTTCGGTCACGTCAGGGCAGACCTCCGCAGACACACCCCGTCTATTGTGTAAGCGGCCAGGGCACTCGATGAGTTCCCCGCAGATCTCGCTTTCCGAGTGAGAGGGTGCCAGTTTCGGAAGTGTTCGCCTGGCACCGTCATTTGAAGCTTGAGGAGTTCGCGATGGCTAAGCATGTTTTTGAGGTCAAAAAATACCGCGTAACTCTTGGAGATCACGTGACGACGTGGGGCGGAAAAGATGTGCGGGCTCGCGGTGTCGTAGCATGCTTCGGAGACCACCTGCGTCTCGTCTTCTACTTCCTTCCTGAGGGAGAGGCTTCGCCTGTCGCTGTATGGAGCGAAGACGCCCGCATGGCCTGTTCGTTTCTTCCGTTCGATGTGCTTCCGGCATTTGTGGATTTGTTGCGAAACGAAAAGCCGATCACAGGCAACATCGACACCGAGTCGCCCGGCAACTGCTTTATCAACACGGGTGACGAGCCTGTAGGTGAAGAAGAGCGCGGCGGAATGGGAAAGCTCTTGCGCGACAGCTAGGTCGCCGGTTCGCAGGGTCGCCGAGTCGCAGCGGCACCGAGTGAGACAAGTAAGGGCCCGGCCTCTATGCAGAGGCCGGGCCCTTACTACTGAAGCTTGTCGCGTGCCTGAATCGCTACTCGTGCCGCATCGTAGCCTGGGACGAGAGAGTGATATCGCCCGGGCCCGTACGGCCTGAGTCCTTGGTAGCCAGTCTGATAATCGGCCCTATCAGGGAAAACGAATAGGGCACAGACACCTGGACCGTAGTCACATCTCCGGCGGTCGCTGCGCCACCCACACCCGTCAGCACAATCGTGGCACCGGAAATCGAACCGCCAGCTAGATATCTGTTTACCACAGCTGTAGCGCTATCGACATCGACGCCTTGAAGCACACCTTGCCTTGCTCCTTCTCGCGCCGCATTCACGACGACCTGCTGAATTTGATATGCTCTTGCAAACTCGAAAATACCTACCAACATCAGCAGCAGAATCGGCAGAGCAATGGCAACTTCTGCCAGAGCCTGTCCGCTCGAACCAAACCTTCGCGCCGGTTTCTTCACCCGCGATCTAAGTCGTCTGATACTGTTCAACGTCACCTGCAGCCTCTCTCTCCTCGGGACCCCCCGACCTTCTGATTTTGGTCAGAGAATTCTAACCCCGCACAGGATGTTACAACACTACCATGGTGCTTGAAGATCCCACAGACCTTCGGGCCACAGTTCTTCAGTCGCCTGAGTTGCGAACCTTGTGCCACGAATCAATCATCTCATTGAACCTGTGTGTTTGCAATATATTAAACCATATCACCTCTACTGAATTATGACATGGCTAGATGCGCTGCGGGGGGCGAAGCGCCACGATTGTCCTCGTGGCGTTACTTCATTGCATACCGCTCGCAAGCCGCGATGACGGCCAGGAGGGTGTTCATTCAGTCGGAGGGCTCCTGTGGGCCGAGTCATTCGGCGCACGTCGCGGACGACGGTTCGGGCTTTGCCCTCGTGGCCGACCTCGGTCATGTCGGGGGTTAAGCCGACCTTCACGTCTCATCGTCAGGTAGTGCTGCAGACGTTCGGATTGTTTCACGGTCAACAACGGACGAAGCTTCGCTAGAATTGAATCATTCAGGGCCCGCAGTTCTGTTCCAGTCCGGTCGAATACGTCCGCATAGGCTGGTGCCATCTCTTCGACCGCCTCGCGAAACGCCTTCCGCTGCTCGTCAGTCTCCGGCCGAACGACTTCTTCAAGAACAAAAGCCATCCCGCGAGACGTCCGCAACTCCGCAATCCGCGCAAGCCTGCGATTAGAAACCGTTCCCGAGGCCAGAGCTCCCAGAAGCACGCCCAGTAGCAGGACGCCAGATAAGAGAAGCATCGACTTGGTTCGTGTGCTCATGGCTCAGACGTCCGCTAACATGACGATTGATTCGAGACTCGGCGCGGGCAGGCCAAACAGCGTCTCGACCACCGTGTCAGAAAATTCAAGCCCACCCGTAGTGTTATAGACACCCAGAACCAGTGCCAATCCCACACCGGCCATCGCCACTCGTGCAAACATCCAACGGAGATGTAAATAGATCGTGTCCTCACCTGTCTGTCGCGCCTCTCGGAGCCGGACAAGAACACGATCAGCAAACATCGGTCGGAATGACGTGGTCCTCGTCGTGGCCAGATCTTCCGCCACGCGGTGCCAGCGCCTGCGCTTCACAGCGAATTCCGGCCGAGCGTCGATCGTATTCTGTAACTCCAGGGATTCGTCAGGCGATAGCGCGTCTTCAAGTTCCCGAAGCAGAAATTCCGCCTCATTCATTCTTCCGTCTCCTTCAATTGCCACTCCAAACGACCCATTGCCCTGGCAAGGCGCGACATCACAGTTCCCTGAGGGACATTCAAGATCTCCGCCGCTTCACGAGTCGAATACCCATCAATCATTCGAAGCACCACTATGGCCCGATGCTGAGGGCTTAACGCGTCGATGGCTATCCGCACCCGGTCGATTCGCTGTTGGCGTTCCCTATCATGCAACGGGTTTGATCCATCGGAAACGCCTTCTGCTACCAGTACCGAAGCTTTGAATCGCTCCATCCAGCGTCGACGCCTCTTCAGTGCCGTCAATGACAGATTGATGGCAATTCTCGTCAGGTACGTGGCGACAGAAGACTCCCCCCTGAAGCGATCCAGCGACCGATGGAACCTGATGAACGTCTCCTGGCCGACATCTTCGGCATCATCGCCCGGTCCAAGCATCCCGACCACAGTCGAGGCAACGATCGCTTCATACCTGCCGACGAGAATCCCGAACGCCCGGTCGTCGCCGCCTCGCGCTCGTTCAAGGAGCTCTTCGTCGTCGGGTGCTTCAACAGGACACATAGTTCACGATCCTTAGACACCCCGCTCGACCATTTCATTCCCGTCCGGAATCCAGCCGTAAGCCCCGAGGTCGACCCGACCGTCTTGACCGAACTCTACGCCCTCCCTCTCAAGACGCAGTCTTTGTGTGATCGCTGCGCCTCCAGGCCTGGGACTGATGGCGCCGTGCGCATTCAAGACTCGATGCCAGGGAGCATTTGATGACGCTGGTAGCGCCGCCAGCGCATAGCCCACCTGTCGTGCCGAACCGGGCGATCCGGCAATCGCCGCCACCTGCCCGTAACTGGCAACCCTGCCGGATGGTATTCGTCGAACGATCGCATAGACGGTTTCATGACGCATGTGTTCTGTTCAGCGCTCAGAAAGTCTTCCGGATGATGGTGTACTTTCCAGTTGAAGACGTGCGGCTACACTCTCCGCCTCGCGAAGTGCTCGCAGCATATTTCCGTTCGTTAACTTTCCGATTTCCGCGTCTGTCCACCCGCGACTTAAGAGCTCGGTGACCAGCGCCGGATAGGTTGAGACATCCTCCAGACCCACCGGTGTACTGCTGATTCCGTCGAAGTCAGCCCCGATTCCAACATGGTCGATCCCTGCTACATCTCGAACGTGCTCCATGTGGTCCGCGACATCGGCGATTGTCGCTTGAGGCTGCGGATTTTTCGTGTCGAAATCCCGCATTGCAGCTTCCACCTGATCAGCTGTGCCACCCGACGTTTCAGTTTTGATCCTGACGCTGTCCCGTTCGACGCTCCATCGACGGAGTGGCTCAGAAACGAAGCTCGGAACATAGGTAACCATCACGAGGCCTCCGTTCTCAGGCAGGCGAGCGAGAATGGAATCCGGAACGTTGCGAACATGATCTGTCAGCGCACGTGCCGATGAATGCGAGAAAATCACCGGCGCGGCCGAAACATTGAGCGCATCGCTCATAGTCGCAGGAGATACATGTGATAAATCGACCAGCATTCCGAGTCGGTTCATCTCTCCTACGACCTCCTCACCGAATTGAGTGAGTCCCCCATGTAGCGCCACGTCACTGGCGGCATCAGCCCAGGCCAGTGTGACGTTGTGGGTGAGTGTCATATAGCGCACGCCAAGGTCATAATAGATCCTCAAAGCACTGATCGAGTTTTCGATCGCATGCCCACCCTCCATGCCAAGCAGCGAACCGATGCGACCGGATGCCATGGCTGCCTCAACCTCGTCGGCAGTTCCGGTCAGCTCGAGTTCCGGATACTTGTCGATGAATCTCCGCGCCACATCGATCTGTTCAAGCTGCATGCGAGCGAATCCACTATCGGCTGCCTCGCCGGGTATGTACACGGACCAGAACTGTGCGCCGACCATTCCCTCTTGAAGGCGAGATAGATCAGTGTGCCCGGGGGTGAGTTCGTTCAGGTCGTACCCATCGACGTCGAGAGGTGGGTCAGCCCGCCGAATCTCCCATGCAAGATCGTTGTGTCCATCAAATACGGGATGGCGGGCAAGTACATCTCGGGCCAGCATGGATTCCATCGTTGATTCGGTGCCGTCGGTCGCGGTCCGGGGAGCTTCATCACTGCAGGCCAGCGTACTCATCGCAACCAGAACTGCCCATACCGCCGCCAAGGGTGACAGCAATGTCCGCCTCGATGTCCGTCGTCTCATGCTTGCTCCAGATTGTTGGTTTCGACCTGCGAATGATTTCAACTTCGCATCTGCCGCTGCAATATGCCAAGCTATGCTTCGATAGCGACGTTGGGGTGCGTAAAATGCAGACGCAACCGCGGAGTCCGGCCCGCCAGCGCCTTCACGGCATCCCTGTATATCGCCAGCTGAATTCTGTAGTCCGCAGCAACTTCCTCCGCCTGGTCGGCACTGATCTGGTGTGTCTTAAAGTCAATCACGCACGGATAGTCAGCACCCGGACCGTCCCCGCCCCCGGGCCGATAGAGATCGATGGCTCCCTGCTTCCATTCACCTCCCGGCGCCAGGTGGAGGAAACGAAGCTCCCTGGAGTGTTCTCCGTCGACGTACCAGTGCCAGTCTTCACCCGCTACAACCCTTGCGATCTCGGTTTCAAGAGCATCTCTGTACGCTGTGCCCGGGAGAAGATACTCCTCGATACCGGGAGGAGTGTCGATGCCCGAAATGGTCTCATTGAGGATACTGGATAGGTCGTCCAACGCTTCGATCCGTTCCAGCACGCCGTGTATCAGACTGCCCCTCAGGTGCGCCGGGACTTTCCCGCCCGGCTTATCCGATGGGGCGAACAGCCACGCTTCCTCGACTCCATGCACGTATCGGATGCGCCATGCCTCCGGGTCGCTTGTCCGCATACTCAGTTCGGTAGCCGAAGTCAGCCTCGATCTCGGCGGCTCTGGAATGGATCGCGCGAACGGTGGCATCTCACAGAACTCGAGCTTGTCAAACCAGTCCAGTGACACGGGAGCCCGGGCCAGCAAACCCTGAACGGGGTCAGCCGTACGATAGGCGACTGGCGTAAGTGCAGTTTCGCGTTCGTCCGTGCCCAACTCACTGGCTCCCGAACGAGGCGAGTGAACGAAAATGTCGAGCTGGCCGGTCGAGTCCTGGTCAAAAGCTTCGAGTTGCCCGCCGGTTCGAGTCACTGGATCGCTGGTCGTGGCCTGGCTCGGAATCCGCCGCTCGGCAGGTGGGAGGACCTGGTCCTGCTGCACGATCTGAGGACCTGTCGCATTGGCCAGGTGGGGCCCGAGGAATCGCATGTAGCCGAGGTCTGTGAGCGGAGCCGCAAGGACGAGGCGGTCTCGAGCACGCGTCAACGCTACATATAGCAGGCGGGCCTGTTCTGCCTGCATCGCGGCAGTCTCCCGGCTGGCGATCGCCTGAGCTCTCTGGCCACACTTCTTAGAACTGGGCATGAATATCGGACCGAGATGAGGATCCGAAACGTATTTTCCTCCGAGCCGTCCCGTCGGCCCGGAACCAGCACCAATGAGGAATACAATCGGCCACTCAAGCCCCTTGGCTGTATGAATGGTTTGCAGGGTAACTACGTCGTCTGCGGCGCCGAACAAGGGAGCTTGTGCAACACCAAGATCCTGTTCACTCCAACGATCCCATAATTCAAGGAAGCTGGCCAGGGGAAGGTGACGGTGCTCATCCAGCAATGCCCCGAACCGTTCGATACTTGCAATGGCCTCCTCTGCCCCGGGTCGCACCAGCAGGTGCAGTCTGTAGTCCGTCTGAAGCAGAGCGGAGTCCAGCAATTCAGAAGAAGGGATCCTATCAACGAGAGCCTGACCAGCCTCCAAAGCTGACAGCGCACGCCTGAGTGATTCGCGCTCAATTCCTGCGATCTCATCACTCTCGGGAGCCGTGAACCAGGATGTCTCGCCCGCATCCACGCGTTGGAGGAATCGAGCCGCCTGCTTGAGAAGCGGGCCTGAACCTGAGTCGGAATCGAGTCGGAATCGCGCGATCGTCTCGTCTCGAAGACCAACGAACGGAGAGCGAAGGAAGGCGAATCCGTAGTAATCGTCGTCGATGTTTCTGAACAGCCTGAGTAGGGTCAACAGATCGACGATCTCCTGGCGATCCGACAATCCGAGGCTGGCACCATTGAAAGCCCGGACACCTACTCGGCGCAGACCACGATCCACGAGGTCAAGACCGACACGAGTCCTGGCCAACACTGCGATGTCGCGGCACTGAACTTCTCGTGTCGCGCCTGACTCCGGATCGGCCACACGCCCTGTCTCCAGAAGCTGCCGAATCCGGGACACAACGAGCCGGGCCTCATGCAGATTGACATCGTCAGAATTGCCAGCCTCGACTGCGCAGTCCAGCCAGTCGATCCCCTCCCCCACGCCAGGTAACCTCGCCGCAACCAGCGGACTGTAGGGGATGCGCAGCTCAGGAGCCGTGCTCTCCAGATCAGCGGACGCCGTATCGAGTGCCTCCGAACAGACGTCGTTAACGAACTTCACAACGCCAGGCCGCGTCCGAAAATTTACGGTAAGCTGCATTGGACCATCATCACCGCAGAGTGCGTCTTGGACACGGTTCCACACGCTGACATCAGCTCCGCGGAACCGGTAGATACTCTGCTTCGGATCTCCAACGAGCAGGAGTTGAGGGCATTGGACATTCTTCGGTTCGCCGATACCCGCCAGGGCAAATGCAATGTCCTGCTGAGCCCCGTCTGTATCCTGAAATTCGTCGATGATCAAGATCTTCAGGTTGCTGCGTATGGATTCAAGCGCCGTGCGGTGCTCCGGTCGCGTAAGTAGTCGGCGGGCATCCAGGATTAGACTGTCGTAGTCGCGGACATTTTCTTTTTCCATCCAGAACAGCCACGCGGACAAGGCCTGATGGGCCAGCGAATACAGCGCGCCAGCAAGGCGCAAACCATTGCCATCCTCGTCCTCGACGCCGGTTTCCGCCTCACCAGCACCCCCGAACAGGCTGAGAATGCGTTCGGCGTCCAGTGCCGCGGGATCATTCACGCTGGAGCGTTCTCGCATCCATACCTTGTAGCTGCTCGCATGCCAGCGGATGTCCCTCAAAACCGTGTCTGTGACCGAAACCAAACCTCTTCGGAACGAACTGTCGTACAGACCGAGCCGGTCGAGCAGGAGCGAAATATCGCCACCCCCGTCTGCGGCCGCCGTCATCACGGTAGAGCGAATGATTTCGTGCCGCCGTAGTGTCGCTTCGCGCTCGTCCAACACCCGAAACCACGGATCAATGCCCAAGCGGAGCGCGTGATCACGGAGCAGCCGACCACAGAATCCATGAATTGTCCCAACCGACGCGCTGTCGAGTTCCCAGCGCAACTCGTCGGCCCGTTTGGAGGCTTCAATGCCCGAGAGCAATTTCGCTTTCAGCTCGCTGGCCGCCTTCTGTGTGAACGTGATCGCAGCGATCTCATCCAGTCGGCAGGGGTTCGGACATGGAGGGATTGGAGTTCCGTTGGCATCCTGGCCCACATCGAGACCAAGCATCCAGAGAATCTTGCCGACTATCGTCGTAGTCTTCCCCGTGCCCGCGTTGGCAGACAGTAATCCGGGCCCGGTCGACAGGATCACCTTCGCCTGCTCATCAGTCCAGGCGTGGTCGTCACTCATGGCAGGACTCACGTTCGTCCGTTGGCTCAAAACGATTACCGGCGCCCAGGACTCTATCCGTTCGAGTGACATCTCCGCCTGCTTGCCAGGCACTGATTGTCGATACCGATCTGGCCTGAACGGGTTCGAACAATCCGGCCCTGACCCGACCCGGAATCGACAGTGCGTACGGGAGAATCTCATCGACCTGATCGGCCGACAATCCCGACCGTGAACCCTGGCCAGGGTGTTTCACTGACAGAAACAACGCCTGGTCAACGGCCGTTCCGCTCACGTGCTCCCATGCCCACATGTACAACGCAGATTGCAACAGCGCGCCATCCTTTAGACGATTTTTTGCGGGCGGCCTGTTCAGCTTGTAATCGACGATTCGAAGGCCCCCGGATTCTGTCCTGTCTACTCGGTCGATACGTCCGGATAGCAGGAGCTCGGCAGACTGTCCGCAATTATCCAGACCTTTCAGCCTGACCGGAGCTGACCCATCTGAACCGAATTCGTACTCAACTGCTATGGGGCGTGCCTTGAGTCTATTGAGCGCCCGAACATCCCAGTTCACGAAACCCCGGACGACTTCCCGCAGATTGTCTCGCTTCAGTTGCCAGATCGACGGCAGGCCAAGCCACAGTTCAGCTTCCTGCTCGACCCTGTCGAATACCTGGCGGCACACGTCATCAATTCGACCCTCCAGCCCGGCAAACTCCTCATTCCCAGACTCGAGAAACTGGCGGTGCAGGTCCTCCAGAATCGCATGGACGATGCTTCCCGATGCGAGAGGACCGGTTTCTTCTTCGACTTCAGACCGATCATTGATGTGCAGAATACGACCGAGGAAAAAATCGAAGGGACGAACAGCGTATTGCTCCAGTTGACTGGCCGACCAGACATAATCGAGACCAAAACTCTCAGCCAGAGATTCTCGAACCACTGGATCTCTAAGCCAGCCGGCATAGGCGTGGGCGCACTCAGAAACCGGATGTGTCTGGTCAGCCGGAAAACCAAGTGAGGCGCCGATATCCGGCACGGCATCGAGACTTCCGGCACGCAATTCCTCAGCGAACGCCGCGAGTACCGCATGCCTGACCGAGTGGACATCAGCGACTGAGATCAACGTCTGTTTTCCACCTCGGCGTATGCGGACTACAGACAGCACATCCCTGGTTCGCTGCTCCGCTGGACTGATGGCTTCCAGCACGTCCGGGCTGGACCCTTCTTCGCGCACCGTGTTGGCGGCTTCGTGCTCCGGAACCATGAGTGACGGAAGGAGCGGCACGCCAGAAGCCGTCGAAGTGCGGTATGTCACAGTAACGGAACGGGCCGCCGTCACAGCCCGCCAGAGAGACCGTTCACGCCGAAGACCAAGGACTCGATCTTCGAGTGGCAATCCAGACCGCCGGAGTGTGAGACTCTCTCGCTCAGAAAAGACACCTCCGCCCCTGACTGGCCTGGGAAACTCACCGTCATTGGCATGCAGCAGGAACAGGTGTGGGAATGGTGTCAGTGCCGCCTCATGCGCTTCAAGAATCTGCACGCCTTCTTGTATGGGCGTCGTCAATGCCAGCTCATTGGCTTGCAACAAGCGCCGCAGCCGATCGTGCCATTCGGAAGCAGAAAAACTAGACCCGCTCCGCACAAGACCCTTCCACTCGTGCAGCAGAGCATCGAGTACCGATACCGCGCGTTGGTCGAGGCGCACGACATCGTATCGTCCAGCGACGACCTGGCACACGCGCTCGCGGAACCCGAATTTCGATCCGCCGGTAATCTCGCGCGTAAACTCGATCCAGTCCGTTTCTGACCGCTCTTCGACCATGGGCCGAACGGCTTCTTCCAGTGATCCGAGTCGCACTAGCGTGCTCTCGATGCGGTCCAGGTGCAGGCGGCGACTACGTAGCCGTCGAGCAGGAAGCTCGTCGCCTCCCGCGCTGGCTATTCGGGCAAGGCTTTCGACAGATGTACGCCAGGCTTCCAACCCCTGTATGCGCCGCTCAGACGCAAGGAAGTCGAGAACCGCAGGATCCAGGGGATCCCCGAAATACGGGGTGCGAATAATTGACTGAAGACCCCGATAATCCCAACCACCAGCTTGAGCGCGGAACAAGTCGAGCAAGGCTCTGAGCGCCGGGACTTCGGCGAGCGTGCTACGAAGCCGGGCGGTAGCAGGCACTCCAGATTCCTGCAGAGCCCGGTAAATCCGGCGCGTATCTTCGCGACCTGAGCGCGCGACGATGGCAATGTCGCGTAGACGGCACCCTTCCTCGACGAGGAGTCGCTTCACCCTGCGTGTCACAAATGCCGTTTCGCGCCTGGCATCGGCCACTGGCTGAACAGTCGGTGGCTCTATTGGACCGTCGTTGAGGTATCTGACTTCCTGGGTCAGACTCTCCCACTCTGATGACTCAGGTTCGTCCAGCAGATACACCACGACATCGACCTCCTGCTGGTCCGCGAATGCGCGGAACAGGCGATGCCGCTGTTTCAGCGAAGTGATCCCGTATATGTGAAGAGTCCGCGCACCGTTGACTGCCTCTCCAAGACGGCCCGCTTCCACTTGCCCGGCAGCCAATGCGTGTATTTGCCGGGCATCGTACAAGCCTCCCTCATCAAGAGCCTTCCGCAATCCCGCGTATGTATCGACAACCCAGTCATTACGACGCCGCGTGAATTCGTCGTCACCCAACGAACTGACCGCGGTTCGTAACGCGTGTTCGGTCACCCCCTCTGCCAGCAGGTCTCCAAACAAGGCATCCAGCATATGCGATCGAGCCGGACCACTGTCGCCATCCTGCCACTGTGTACCCAGGCATGCTCCGTGCTCCCGGGCAAGCCGTGCGATAAGAAGCCTTCCCGTCAGAATGCCAATCGGTCGAGAGGTAATCCCGAACAACTGCTGCAATTCAGAAAGAAAGTGGATCGGAGGATCGAACCAACCAGGAAGGCCAGCGGCCGCTGCGGCTTCAAGCGTGGCATCGCGCTGAGTGCGATGCGCTACCCAGAGCCTTGCGACATGCGGCGCAGGATCTGCATCGTCGCCGAGTGATTGGAGAAAGGTCTCGAGACAGGCGTCCCAAAGCGCGGCACTGGAACTGGCTCGAACAATGCGGAGCGGCATAAGTCACAGTATAGGAGACGGGTCCGACACCGACAGACCTTGTGGCTTGAGTGGACCCAGAAACAATGCGAATTCGTGAGGCGCTGGATGGTGATCGGCAAGGGAATCAAAGCATCGGAGGGGTCGATGGAAGCGCAAGTTAATTTGCCGGGGTCATTTTGCTGGGTGGAGTTGGCATCAAGCGACGTCAAGGCAGCGAGAAAGTTCTATACGGACCTGTTCGCGTGGTCTGTTGAAGAAGATCCCATGGACGAGAGTCCGCCGTACATCCGATTTCAACTGCGCGGACTCGATGTCGCCGCTCTGTATCAGATAGAACCCGGCCCGCCAAACGCCGTGTCCGATCATTGGGGAGCCTATATTTCAGTAGATGACGTTGATGCAGCCGCTGCACGGGCCGCGGAGTTAGGGGGCACCATTGTTACCCCACCATTTGACGTCATGTCCGCTGGTCGATTGGCCATTCTGAAAGATCCGCAAGGCGCTATCTTCAGTTTGTGGCAGGCGCGTGATCACTGTGGAGTGATGATCAAGGGCGAGCCCGGTTCACTGTGCTGGAGCGAGTTGCTCACTGATGATCCCACCGGCGCGGTGAAGTTTTACAGTGAGTTGTTCGGATGGGAAGCCGTGTCCGCAGATATGCCTGATGGTCCTTATACATCATTCTTTCGTTCGGATTCCCCCGAATGCGGCATGATGACTCTGCAGGTGGAGTGGGGAGAAGTCGTCCCCCATTGGGTAGTCTACTTTGCCGTAGCAGATTGCGACGCCGCCGTCGAACGAAGCTCTGAATTGGGCGCCACCCTCATCGTGCCGGCAACAGATGTCCCCGATGTTGGCCGGTTCGCATGGTTACGGGATCCGGTCGGTGCCGTGTTCGGTATTATTCAACTGGCTGATACAATCGCCTGATTCGCTCAGTAGCGGCTACGACACGTGCCCGCAAATCAGTTGGCCTCTCGATGATTGCCTCACCACCAAAACCTAACACATGGCGAACAGCCCAGTCCGGTTCGGCGACAGCATATTGGCAGGATACAGTCCCGTCAGGTTGCCGTTCAGCACCGGTTCGCTCAGATATCATCGAGGCTGCCCTGCCCCGATAGTTGATCACTACTTCACAGGTTTCGTCGGATCGAAAAATCTGGCCGTCGTGCACGTAATCCTCGACTCGAAAGCTGTCCGGCACCACATAGTGCTGCTCCGTCACGCGCACATTCATAATCCGATCGACTCGAAATACGCGGACAGCACTTCGAGATTCGCAAAAGCCAATCACATACCATTTTCCTTTGGTGACCGCTATCATATACGGGCTTATGGTTCGCTTTGTTGGTGCGGTTCCATCTGCCGATACGTACACTATCTCGCATCGAAGTCCGGCTGCAATCGCCTGCCGAAGCTGGCCCAATGCGGGACCGGCTGAGTCGCCCGTTTCTTCTATTGAAATCTGGTCCGCCAGGTCATCGACGGGCATGCTGGCAAGAGCCGATGCGATGC
>JBDHMQ010000014.1:0-15455 GCA_039656095.1 Gemmatimonadota bacterium
GGGCGATTCGCTGGGCCGTAAACGGTGGCAATGCTACTGCTGTCGAGGAAGATGCTGCTGCGTGCGACGCCTGTTCGGGCGCGGCACAGATTGCCGGCGCAGGCGCGCGGCTTCGAATCGTTCCGGGTAGGGTGGAGGACCAACTCTCTCTTCTCAAAGGCGCAGATGTCGTGGTCGTTAATCCCCCCAGAACGGGACTAGGCACTCCGGTGCGCGATGCTCTCGCGGCAGCTCCTGTTGCTGCGCTTGCGTACATAAGTTGTGACCCTGCTACACTCGCACGGGACTTGAAAGAGCTGGACGCCTCGTACGATGTGCTCGAAGTCCAGCCGTTTGACGCTTTTCCGCAGACAGCCCATATCGAGACCATCGTCTGGATGGTAGCCGCCGGGTCGGCTAACGTCGGATGAAGTACCATGTAAACGCGGGAACCGGGGAACGTCTTGTAGAAATACAGCCGGGAACGGTCGTACTCGATGGTGAATCTGTGTCCTGCGAAGTTGAGGTATTGCCGCAGGGTGAGAGAATCCTCGTCAGATTCGGAAACGGAACGGCAACAGGATTCGCACGGCGCTCAGATGGAACCTGGCATATTTGCCTGAACGGTCGCGTATTTGATGTCACGGTGGACGACGAACGGGCGCACCACATCAAGCAACTGGTTACCGTTTCCGCACCTGCTCAGTCGGTAACAGAGATTCGTGCGCCCATGCCTGGATTGATCGTCCGGGTCGAGGTCCAGGAAGGTCAGTCGGTGGAGCCGGGACAGGGTCTTGTTGTAATCGAGGCTATGAAAATGGAGAACGAGCTCAGGGCGGAGTCGGCGGGCATCGTGACTGCCGTGTTCGTGGAGCCTGGCGTGATCGTGAACCGGGATGATTCCGTGGTTACGATTGAGCAAGAAAGTACATGAGATGAATGACAGTAATGACAAATTGAGTACGGACTTAATCGGTGAACAGCGTGCGGAGTACGGACCGTCTGACATGGACTCGTTCGATCCGATGCAGGATCTTGGGGCAGCTGGACGATTCCCGTTTACCCGTGGTATTCACGCCGATATGTATCGCGGTCGCCTGTGGACCATGCGACAATATGCAGGTTTCGGAACAGCGCAGGAGACGAATCAGCGTTTTCGCTATCTGCTGGATGCTGGACAAACCGGCCTTTCCGTGGCCTTTGATTTACCAACCCAGATGGGGCTCGACTCAGACGACCCGATGGCCGTCGGTGAGGTAGGGCGGGTTGGTGTCGCGATCGACAGTCTTGATGACATGGACTTGCTGTTTGGCTCGATACCCCTCGACCGTGTGTCCACGTCGATGACGATCAACTCGACGGCAGCAATCTTACTTGCGCTTTACGTGGCACTTGCTGATGAGCGGGGTATCGCCCGTGACCGCCTGTCGGGTACGGTTCAGAACGACATTCTCAAAGAATTCGTTGCTCGTGGGACGTACATTTATCCTGTCGAGCCCAGCTTGCGTCTGGTCACTGATGTGCTGGCTTTCTGCGGTTCTGATGTGCCTCGCTGGAACAGCATATCTATCAGCGGCTACCATATGCGCGAAGCAGGAGCGACAGCACTGCAGGAACTTGCCTTCACTCTGTACAATGCTCGTGAATACGTGCGGCGCGCGCTCGCTGCGGGACTCGACCTGGAATCATTTGCGCCTCGCCTGAGCTTCTTCTTTGCTGCCCACAACGATCTGTTCGAGGAAGTCGGGAAGTTTCGGGCTGCTCGGCGATTATGGGCTCGTTTGATGGCTGAAGAATTTGGTGCCTCGGAGCGAAGCTGTCGACTCAGGTTCCATACTCAGACTGGCGGTTCCACGCTTACGGCACAGCAACCTCTGAACAATGTGGTGCGGGTCACGGTGCAGGCGCTGGCTGCAGTACTTGGAGGTACGCAGTCTTTGCATACCAACGGGTTTGATGAGGCTTTGAACCTTCCAACGGCGGACGCTGCTCGCCTGGCACTTCGCACACAGCAGATTCTCGCGGACGAGTCAGGCGTCACCGCAACGGTGGATCCGCTCGGAGGTTCTTACTATGTCGAATCGCTTACTTCGGAGCTTGAACGTGGTGCCCGCGACTATCTCCACCGGATTGACGAACTGAACGACGCAGGCGACGTGATCAGATTCATGTCAGAAGAGATTCATGATGCAGCATACCGACACCAGTTGGCGGTGGAGAGCGGCGAGCGTCGGATTGTTGGCGTGAACGCATATGCCGACTCAGAGACGGCACCCGAGATGGAAACGCCAGCGTTTGCAGAACTGGAAGCTGTCCAGAAGCAAAGACTGGCGCAGATGCGGGCGCGTCGCGACGATGCGGTCGTCGAGCGGAGTCTGGCGAAGGTTAGTGCAGCGGCATTGGGTGACGACAACCTGTTGCCGCCTATCATTGAGGCTGTCCGCGTACGAGCAACCGTAGGCGAGATAAGCGGAGCGTTGAAAGAGTGTTGGGGCCGGTACCAGCCGGCCTGAGAGCGGGAGAACTAACGGCGATATGCCAACATACGAATATCGGTGCACGGAGTGTGGTGTCGAATTCGAGCGATTTCAGAAGATGAATGACGCTCAAATTGATGAGTGCCCTGAATGTAAGGGCAAAGTTCAGCGACTGATTTCCAAGGGCGGCGGCATTCTGTTTAAGGGGACCGGCTTCTATGCAACGGACTACCGGTCTGGAAGCCCCTCATCCCAGAGCAAGAAATCGGAATCCAGCAAGACGGAAGACAAGTCGGCGGGCAAATCCGGGAACGGTTCAAAAAAAGAATGAACGACGATACGTCTGCGACCCAGACCGGGGTCGCCGCGCTTCGGGTTGAGCTCCAGCTGGCAGTCGCTGCAGTTGGTGCGCCCGCTGATTTCGACGTACGGATTGAACGCCCCGGCGATCTGGAACACGGTGACCTGGCGTCCAACGCAGCTCTCGTTCTTGCCGGCAAACTGCGTCGTCCCCCGCGGGAAATAGCGGAGGCAATCATTGCACACCTGGACAAGGAGCGAGCCGGCATCGTTTCGGTCGAAGTTGCCGGTCCGGGTTTCCTCAATTTTCGACTCAATGACCGCCTTGTCTGGGATGGTGTCGTGGAGGCACTTATTGCCGGTGACGGTTGGGGGCGGCAGTCAGTAGTAGATCGCGAGCGGATCAACGTAGAGTTTGTCAGTGCAAATCCTACCGGACCACTTCACGTTGCACACGGCAGGGGAGCTGCTATCGGAGACGCCGTCGCATCGTTGCTCGAGTGGTCTGGTCATGAGGTCGTTCGCGAATACTACGTGAACGATGCTGGGCGACAGATCGAGTTGCTGGGTGAGTCTGTGGAGGCGCGATTCCAGCAGGCGCGTGGGCATGTAGCTGAGCTTCCTGAGGGTGGGTACCAGGGTAAGTATGTAGCCGATGTAGAAGCACGGATCTCCGAAGACGAAAGCGTGGAGAGACTGCTTGCGATGGATATCGGCGAGCGAGCGAGCTTCTTTGCGCGCGCGGCGAAAGAGATGCTGCGGGACGAGCAGGAGAATGATCTCGCCGCGTTCGGGGTGAAGATGGACGGATTCTTCGATGAGAGTTCGTTGTTCAGCTCCGGGGACGTGAGTGGGTTGCTTGAGCGCCTGGAAGATGAGGGACACGCTTACCGGCAGGACGGGGCGCTGTGGTTGCGGACCAGTGAATTCGGAGACGAGAAGGACCGGGTGCTGGTAAAGAGCGACGGATCGCACACGTACTTCGTATCGGACATCGCTTACCACCTCGATAAGAAGAGACGCGGATTCGATCTCGCGATCGATGTGTGGGGTGCCGATCATCATGGCCATATTCCGCGAATGCATGCGGCCCTCGAGGCCTGCGGTGAACGTCGCGAGTTTCTGGAAGTTCTCATCATCCAGCTCGTCAAGATCATGCGGGATGGGGTGGAAGTACGGATGAGCAAGCGTGCCGGAACGTTCGTTACCCTTCGCGAACTGTTTGAAGAGACCGGTTCTGACGTTGCCCGGTATTTCTTTCTCATGCGCCGTGCCGAAGTTCCGATGAACTTCGACTTGACTCTCGCCGTAGATACTTCGGAAGCGAATCCCGTCTACAAAGTCCAGTATGCACACGCTCGGATGTGCCGCATTTTCGAGCGTGCAGAAATGACACCGGCCGACCTGGATCTACGACGGATTGATCTGGCGGCGCTCGTGCTGGAGTCCGAACGGGAAGTCGCAAAGACACTTCTGCGGTTGCCCGAACGCATCAAGTCTGCAGCGGACTCGCGGTCTCCACATCTCATTTGTACGTACTTGGAAGAACTGGCCGCCGTGGTCAACGCCTGGTACCACGAAGGCAATATCGACCCGGCCCGGCGAGTCCTCGCGGACGGTCCGTCTCGCGAGGCACGCCTGATGCTAGCAGCGGCTGTCCGGCTTACTCTGCGGCAAGGACTGACCGTGCTCGGTCTTTCCGCCCCGGAGAGAATGGTTCGCGAGGACATGTCCGATGCCTGATTCACCGGATCCGTTGAGCTATGCCGAGGCTGGAGTGGACCTGAGTGTGGCTGAGGATCTAACCAGCCGGCTCAAGAGAGTCGTCGAGTCAACCCGTACGAGCGGTACCAAGGGCGAATTCGGTGCCTTCGGGGGACGCTTTCGAGTTGAGGGAGCTACCGACCTGGTGGCAAGCGCGGATGGAGTAGGGACAAAAGTGCTGGTTGCTGCCGCATCGGGAGTTCATGATACCGTAGGTGAGGACCTCGTTAACCACTGCGTGAACGACATACTCGCCGAGGGTGCCGAGCCACTGTTCTTTCTGGATTATTTTGCCTGCGGCCAGTTGGAAGTCGATGTGGCTGAATCTGTGATCAGTGGTGTCGCACGGGGTTGCCGAAACAACGGGTGTGCGCTTATCGGCGGAGAGACTGCTGAGATGCCGGGCGTTTACGAACCAGAGACGTATGACCTCGCCGGGTTTATCGTAGGTCGTCGGATATGGGATCTTCCCGGGAAGGATGCCGTCCGGCCCGGTCAGCGTTTGATCGGATTGCCTTCGAATGGACTCCACACGAATGGCTATAGTCTCGCGCGCCGTGTGCTTTTCGACATCATCGGCCTTCAGCCGACGGATCCGTTTCCGGGCTCTGAACATTCTGTAGCCGAGGTGCTTCTGAAGGTTCATCGGTCGTATCTGAAAGCACTTCGGCCGGCTCTCGATCAAGGCTCCGTGACGGCGATCGCCCATATCACCGGGGGCGGCATTCCCGGCAATTTGAGTCGAGTGCTCCCTGACGGTGTAGACGCCTGCATAGATGGAACCACTTGGACGCCGCACGCGGAGTTCATGGAACTCGCGCGGGGATCGGGGCTCGCGTCGAACGAAATGTTCTCGGCCTTCAACATGGGCATCGGTCTGATAGTTGTCGCCGAGCCTGACCGGGTGTCTGAAGTGATGGACTCAGCGGAAGCTGCCGGGCTGGAACCGATCGAGTGTGGAGAGGTCCGGGCCGGTGATGGGGGTGTCCGGCTTGACGGAATCTGAAGCGATGGCGCGAGCGTTGGACCTGGCTTCTTCGGGGTGGGGAAGAGTGTCCCCCAACCCTCTTGTCGGCGCCGTGGTGATTCGGGACGACCAGATCGTGGGTGAAGGTTTTCATGCCAGTCTGGGGGCTGTACACGCAGAGGTCGCAGCCCTGACCGCCGCTGCCACGCAGGCTAGCGGTGGCACCCTGGTTGTGACGTTGGAGCCGTGTCGTCACCATGGGCGGACACCACCATGCAGTGAGGCAATCATCGCGGCAGGAATCCGGCGCGTGGTCTACGCAGTGAGTGATCCGACCGAGAGGGCGGGGGGCGGAGCTACCGATCTCCGAGCAGCAGGAATTGATATTCTAGGCGGGCTGATGGTCACAGAGGCTGTACGCCTGAACGCCCCCTTTTTGTGGCAGGCGCACGCAGGTCGCCCATTCGTCTCTCTCAAGTTGGCCCTGTCGGCAGACGGGGCGATCGCAGCTGCGCCGGGTCAGCGTACCCAGATCAGCGGGCCTGAGGCATGGGCCGAGGTACACCGACTGAGAGCTGGCGTTGATGCTATTCTCGTCGGCCGTCGGACGGTCGACATCGACGACCCACTGCTGACACCGCGTGGTGCGCCGCTCCCACGCGTGGCCCCCCTCCGTGTTGTACTCGACGCAGGCGCCGGACTCAGTCTTGAGTGTGCCCTGGTGCGATCGGCGACAGAAAACAGAGTTCTCGTGGTCACATCCATGGATGCGCCAGAAGACCGGGTACATTCTCTGGAGGGTGCAGGCGTAGAAGTTGTAGGTGTCGCCCGGACGGTGAATGGTATCCTGGACCCGGCAGCTGTTCTCGATGAACTGTCGGCTCGCGGGATACAATCCGTGCTGATCGAGGGTGGTGCTCAGGTTGCGGAGAGCTTTCTTACATCCGGACTGGTGGAGCGATTTCATGAATTCGTAAGTCCTGCCGAGTTTGGCTCCGGGGCGCTTGCTGGACCGAGGAATACGCCGTCCAACCATCCGGAGGGTTGGAGGCTCATTTGTGACACCGCTGTGGGGGATGACAGATATCGTATGTGGGAACGCGTTGAGGCTTTCCAACGAATGGAATCCTGATGTTTACGGGTCTGGTAGAGTATGTGGGTGAGGTCGTCCGCATGGAGTCGACGGAAGGCGGAAATCGGCTCACCCTCAAGGCAGATTTTCTTGCGGGCGAGTTGCAGCCAGGGGACAGCATAGCCGTTGACGGAACCTGTTTGACTGTCACCCAAAGCGAAGAAGAACGGTTTTCAGTCGATGTGGTGGGAACGACGATGAGCCGGACGACGATCGGACAATACACAGTTGGCCGGATCGTTAACCTTGAAACCGCGGTACGGGTAGGGAGCCCGCTGGGCGGCCATCTTGTGCAGGGGCACATTGATGCGGTAGGCGAGGTGCTTTCCATGCAGCCCGAGGGTGATTCATGGAGACTCCGAATCAGACTTCCGCAGGAAGTGCTCGTGTACAGCGTACCGAGGGGATCCATAGCGGTGGACGGGGTGAGTCTGACGATTGCAGGGCTGTCAGAAGACGTCGCGGAAATGGCGATCATCCCCTACACTCTGGAGCAAACAAATTTCGACCGGCTTGAGACTTCATCGTTTGTGAACCTGGAAGCCGACATGATAGGTAAGTACGTGGCTCGCCTGCTTGGACCATACCGTGCGGATGAGCAGGCGAATCCGGCATAGAGACAAAATTTGAGGAGGGTATTCGTGCTGTCGCATGAAGATAGATGTGTAGAGGAAGCGATCGAAGCTATACGCGTTGGCGGCCTGGTCATTGTGGCTGACGATGAAGATCGGGAAAACGAGGGGGATCTGGTCTGTGCGGCCGAATTGGTCACGCCGGACCTCATCAACTTCATGGCTACGCACGGCAGGGGGCTTGTCTGCCTGACCTTGCATCCAGATATCGCAGATCACCTTGATCTGGCACTGATGACGGATGGGCGCGGTCAGGACCCGAACGGAACGGCATTCACGGTGTCCATCGATGCCGTGCTGGACAAAGGTGTGTCGACGGGAATCAGTGCGGCCGATAGAGCACGGACGATCCAGGTTGCCGTTGATCCTTCAAGCCGTCCCGATGACCTGCTACGGCCGGGCCATATTTTCCCATTGCGAGCAAAAGAGGGTGGCGTCCTTCAGCGGGTAGGCCAGACTGAAGCATCAATGGATCTGGCTCGTCTTGCGGGCCTGGCTGCCGCAGGAGTGATTTGCGAGATCCTCAACGAAGACGGCACGATGGCGCGTCGTCCGGACCTCGACAAGTTTTCAGAGCAGCACGATATTCCGTTCATTACGGTAGCGCAGATCATTTCATATCGGCTGAAGCATGAGAGCCTTGTGGAACGTGTAGCTGAAGCGGTCCTGCCAACCCGATTCGGTGAGTTCACAATCATCGGATATTCGAATGAGGTGGACGGGCGCGAGCACATTGCCCTGATTCGCGGCGATATCGAGGGTAAGGATGATGTGCTGGTCAGGGTTCATTCAAAGTGTTTGACTGGTGACGTATTCGGATCCGGGCGATGCGATTGTGGCCCACAGCTCGATGTTGCAATGCAGATGGTAGCCGAAGAAGGATGTGGTGTGATCGTTTACCTCGATCAAGAGGGCAGGGGAATCGGTCTGCTGAATAAACTCAGGGCCTACCAGCTTCAGGACGAAGGTCACGATACTGTTGAGGCCAACCAGATTCTCGGGTTCCCAGCAGATCTGAGAAACTACGGAATCGGTGCACAAATCCTGGCCAATCTGGGCCTGCGCACGATTCGGATGATGACGAACAACCCTAAGAAGCTGACCGGCCTCGAGGGATTCGGACTTGAGATCACAGGGCGTATCCCACTGGAGGCTCCTGCAACGGAATGCAACCAGGACTACCTGGATGCGAAGCGGGACAAGATGGGTCATATGCTGCGTTCTTCATGACCGAACCCATGCTGCAGGGTTCAGGTGAGGGTCGTAGATTTTTCATAGTCGTCAGCCGGTTTAACCAACCTGTGACTGACCGCTTGGCAGAGGCTGCCCGTGACTGTCTGATCCAACACGGTGCCACGTCCGAGGCGATTAGCATGGTCCAGGTCCCTGGGGCGTGGGAGCTGCCACAGGCGGCGAAGTGGATTCTCGAGGGCGGACAGGCTGACGGCGTTATCGCTCTCGGCTGTGTGATACGGGGCGAGACACCACACTTTGAATTCGTATCGATGGCGGCAACGGTAGGCCTCGAGGCGCTGTCGCGAGAGCACCATGTGCCGTTGGCTTTCGGGCTTCTGACGACAGATACCGGTGAGCAGGCGTTGGCACGTGCCGGCGGCGCCAAGGGCAACAAGGGTGAAGAGGCGGCTTTGGCGGTGCTCGAAATGTGTAATCTGGCGGAGGAACTCCGAGGCAAGTCTTGAATCCAAGGTCCAGGTCCAGGGGGTGGACGCTTCAGGTGCTCTATGCATGGGAGCAGGGCGCTCCAGGTGAGAATCTGCTCGAAGTTGCCAGGAGGACGTTGGTCACTCGACGTGTTGCGGACCGATATCGTGCGTATTTGAACACCCTGCTGCAGCATCTCGCCGCCGCTCTTCCTGACATCGACGAAGTGCTTCGACGGAATCTGTCCAATTGGAAGCTGGAACGGCTCACGACGATTGACCGGAACATTCTCCGAATCGGAACTGCGGAATTGATGTTCCAGGCAGAGGTTCCGAGCGCCGTGGCTATTCATGAGGCGATTCAGCTCGCACAGCGGTACGGTACGGCTGAGAGCGCAAAGTTTGTCAACGGAGTGCTGGATGCGGTAGCGACTGCGGTCCGAGAGCCGGATGGTAACTGAGAAGCGTCGCCTGAAAATTCTGGTCGTCAACTGGCAGGACCTGGCAAATCCCAACGCCGGCGGTGCTGAGATCCACCTACACGAGATCTTTGGCCGTCTGGCCGCTTGGGGCCACGAAGTAACGATGTTGGTATCCGGGTGGCCCGGAGCCGAATCGAGTGTGATGGTGGATGGCATGCGAATCGTGCGGGCCGGATCACGCTACTCTTTTCCGCTTCACGCGAGAAGAAAGTTCCGCAACCTCGCCTCGAAGACATTCGATGTGATTGTGGAGGACATCAACAAGCTTCCGCTGTTTATGCCGCTATGGACCACGACTCCCGTTGTTGCCCTGGTTCCACATCTGTTCGGAACCACGGCATTCAAACAGGAGAGTTTCCCGATAGCTGCGATGGTCTGGATGGCTGAGCGGTTTATGCCGCTGGTCTATCGCAACGTGCCGTTTGAAGTGATCTCGGATAGCACCGCAGAGGACCTGGTGAGCCGGGGCTTCGATCGAGATCGCATCACGGTCAGTTATCCGGGAATCGATCACGGACTCTGTACGCCCGATCCCGCCGGACCCTCGGCAACTCGGGCGCTGAAGCCGACCATTGCGTACGTGGGACGACTACAACGCTATAAGGGCGTAGACGGCGTGATGCGAGCTATCAACTTGCTCCGTAACGATGGTTTCCCGGTTGAGTTTGTCGTTGCAGGACGGGGGGATGACCGCGAGCGACTGGAGGCGCTGAGCGCGGAACTCGGCATAGAAGCCCTCGTTGACTTTCGGGGCTATATTTCGGAGCAGGATAAGATCAAGTTGCTACGTAGTGCTTGGGCGAATGTGTACCCGTCGCCAAAAGAAGGGTGGGGCATTACCAATATCGAAGCGGCGGCTTGTGGCACGCCGAGCCTGGCAAGCGACTCGCCTGGACTTCGAGAATCGGTAGTCCACGGTGAGACAGGGTATCTGATTCCGCACGGTGACATTGCTGCATGGGCGGATCGTATCCGGCAACTGTGCACAAGCCCGGAGCAGCTTCCGGAAATGGCCTTGGCGGCCATCCGGCACGCAGCCAGGTTTACGTGGGACGAAACGGCGCGGCAGACGGAAGCCTTGTTGCTTTCGGCCGCCTGAAACACAGGTCCGTCTTCTACAATCTTCAATGAGGGAAGGAGGGATCATGCAGGTGATCATCTCAGCACGACACACAGAACTCTCGGACTCTGTCCGTGATCATATACAGGAGCAATTTCAGCGCCTCTCCCGGTTCGAGCCGAGGGCCTCTCGCAGCGAAGTTACTGTTCGAGAGGAGGGTGGTGGTTGCGTAGTCGAAGCGGTGGTGAGCATCGACGGGGGTGCACCGATACATGGCACGGCTGAAGCGGAAAAATTCCGATCTGCTACCGACCGTCTTATTGATAAGTTGGCAACGCAACTCAAGAAGGTGAGGGCCCGGCGTACGGATCATCGGGGAACGCTGCCAGACGCGGATGAGGAAATGGATGACGTAGACGCGTGAGTAGTCTAACTGTCGGAGATATTCTCGAGCGAAGAAGCGACTTGTTGGAGCTAGAACTCGTTCGCGGATCCGAGGGGATCGGGCGTGAGATCGAGAGTTCGGAGATCTCAAGTCCGGGCCTCGTTCTGGCGGGGTTTACCGACCGATTTCCAACGGGGAGATTACAGGTGCTGGGCGAGACTGAGATTGCATATCTGGCTTCCCTGGATTCTGCTCAACGCACCGCCTCGCTGAACATTTTTTACGATTTCGACGTTCCTGCCGTGTTTGTTACAAAGGGAATGACGATACCAGCGGAACTGGGTGAACTGGCGGAGGCTCGGTCGGTTCCGCTGATCCGGTCAGAATTGAAAACCGGCGAGTTTTTCCGTCGGATCAAGCCATTCCTCGAAAATGAGTTTGCGCCGACCGCCACGATTCACGGTTCTCTGGCCGACATTTACGGCGTGGGGTTGCTGTTCGTAGGAGCCAGTGGAATCGGGAAGAGCGAATGCGTACTTGACCTCGTCGAGCGTGGCCATCGTCTCGTGGCAGATGACGTCGTGCGCGTCCGAAGAAGGGGTGTAGATCTCCTGATAGGGCGGGCGATGGAACAGCAGCAGTTCCACATGGAGATTCGGGGAATCGGCATCGTCGATATTCGGGCCCTGTTCGGAATCCGATCCGTTCGGCAGCAGAAACGGATTGAGGTGGTGGTTCAGCTTGAGCCCTGGAGCGACGATGCGACGTACGAGCGCACTGGCCTCGACATTGAGACGACAGAGATACTGGGGGTCGCGATACCGAGGGTCATCGTTCCGCTGAATCCGGGCAAGAACATTACGGTAATCAGCGAGGTCGTGGCCATGCGCCATTTACTGCGATACGCCGGAGTGGACTCGGCTCAGCTATTCCAGGCAAACCTTCAGCGTAGCATGCGCCCGGTACGGGATTATCTCGAGCAGGACTACGAATAGTGCCCGACGTAAAAGGAGTTGTCGTGGCACATTGCCGACTGGCTGAGGCGCTTGTCGAGGCAGCCGAGGAAATAACGGGCATCAGCGGGGCTCTCCAGGCACTGTCGAATCAATCGATTGGTCCGGCGGACCTCAAGCTTCATGTGGCCGAGGCAATCGGAGACGGCCCGGCCGTAGTGTTTGTCGATCTCGCGTCCGGCAGCTGTGGTTTTGCCGCTAACCTGGCCATACGCGACTGCTCATCGGTTGCTGTCGTAACAGGCGTGAGCCTCCCCATGCTGATCGATTTCCTGTTTCACCGCGACATGGAGTTGCCCGAGCTTGCCGGGCGTCTCGTCGACAAGGGTCGCCTGAGTATGACTGGGGTGTCTGCAGACCCATGTGCCGATGGCGCTTGATCTGTTCCGAATTGACGAGCGGTTGCTCCACGGCCAGGTGATCGTGGGCTGGGGCATGCGTCTTGGCATCGAACGTTATGTCGTGGTAGATGACGAGCTTTCTACCAGCCTCTGGGAACAGGATCTGTATTCGGCAGGCCTTCCAACAGATGTGTCCGTGCGATTCTTGAGCGTGTCCGATGCCATTGTTTGTCTGCCCGATCTGGTCGATCTGCCGGGGCGGGGAGCCTTGCTGACACGGTCAACGGATTCGATGCGTAAGCTGGCCGATGCGAATGTGCTTGACGGACAGCGCGTCAATGTCGGGGGACTGCACGAGGGAGGTCGGCGCCGGAGAGCTTTGCGATACGTGTCGCTCCGTCCCGAAGAAGCTGACGACCTTCGGGCTATTGAGTCAGCTGGTGTGGAAGTAAGCGCCAGGGATCTACCGACCTCCCGTAAGGTCGGTCTGGAGGAGCTGCTCCGTGCCATTGACTGATATCAATCTGCCTCTGGCCACATGGGCGCTCCTTGCTGCGCTGGGCGGCCTGTTGGCTGTAGACGGCGTGTCGGTGCCGCAAATAATGATTTCGCGTCCTCTCATTTCAGCGACATTGGGTGGCGCAATCATGGGGAATGCCGCAGGCGGGATGCTTGTTGGTGCACTTCTCGAACTACTGTCCATGAGACATCCTCCATATGGTGCGGCAAAGTATCCGGACACAGGTCCGGCAGGGCTTATCGCAGGTGCCGCTTATGCTGAGGTCGGCGGCGGGTCCCTCGAAGGTCTCGTGGCGGCACTGCTTGTCGGCTGGGTACTTGGCTGGATAGGCGCATACGCCGGGTATGGTCGCCGACGGATCAACGGGAGATTGACTCTTGCGTCTGAATTTCTTGCAGCAGATCCGCGGCGCTTGGAACGTCGGCATCGACTCGCCATCGGAATGGACGTAATTCGAGGGATTCTCCTGACCGGCGGGCTGCTTGTGCCAGCGACCCTTCTCGTGGCTCTCATCGTCCTGATTCCAACTACGCCCACGGGGACGGCGATAGGCGCGACGGCCGTCGTGACCCTGTTAGCAGCGTCGATCGGTTCGGCTGCAAGAACGACCGCCCCTGATGTACGAGCCTGGGCGATGGTTCTGCTGGGAGCTGTAATGGTACTGACAGCAATCTGGGCGCGTGCCTGGTGATGGAGCCTCGGCGCAGGGACCTGTGGCAGGCGTGGTGGCGTTCTTTCACCGTTCAGGGGTCGTGGAATTACCGGACCCTGGTGGCACCAGGCGTAACATATGCCCTGCTACCATTGTTGCGGCGCATTCACTCCGAAGAGCCGGAGCGCCTGCAGGAATCAGTACTGCGGCATCTCGATTCCTTTAACACACACCCGTACCTTTCGTCGCTGGCAGTAGGGGCGCTCGCTCGCCTGGAGTTTGAAGGGGCATCGGATGACGAGATCACTCGTTTTCGAGTAGCACTTCGAGGTCCTCTGGGTACGCTGGGCGACCGGACGGTCTGGGCCGAGTGGCGGCCATTCTGTCTGCTGGTTTCCATTACGCTGTTCGGGTTGGGCCTGAATCCGCTCTGGTGCGCCCTGGTATTTCTGGGCGTGTACAACGCCGGACATTTATGGATTCGCGTTTGGGGATTTCGCTGTGGCTGGCAGCAAGGTCGAGAAGTAGGAAGACTGCTGCGTGCGTTTCCGTTCCAACGGTTCGCAGATCGGCTCTGGCCGGTCACGATGTATCTTCTTGGCGCGGCGACTGTGTTACTTGGTCGAGCTGTCGTCGCAACCTCAGACGGAGGTACAAGCAGTCGATGGCTCCTGTTCATTGCCGGGCTGATGGTCGTTCCGGCATTTCGTTGGCCCAATCAGTTCGGCCGACTCGCGGTCGGGTTGCTGCTGACAATTCCGATTCTGTGGATATTGCTCGCTTTGACGGGCTGAGGATTCTGACTATCGACGCTATCGAACGGACTGACTCGCGAAGTGTGAGGATCCCGAATCTGCTCGGCCTGCATGCACGGCCGGCGGCCGAGATCGTCAAGCTGGCGAGTCAATTCAACTCAGAGATCGTCCTGGCCAAGGACGGTCTTGAGGTAAACGGTAAGAGCATCATGGGCGTAATGATGCTGGCAGCCGAATGTGGGTCGACCCTGACTATTATGTCTGTGGGGATAGACTGCCGCGAGGCTGTTGAGGCCCTCTCGGCGCTTGTGAACTCCGGCTTCGGCGAGGAACTCGCTCCCATTGAGGACGCGCTGTGAGCCCCGTGGTTGAGGGAGTTGGAGCTTCACCCGGACGAGCTCTCGGACCCGTTTGTCGACTGGATTGGGAGATTGCCGGTGTGGCACATCGGACTATTCGTCCGGAAGATGTAGGCGCGGAAGTCGAGCGATTCGACGTTGCGCGCGCCGAGGCGGTGGCACGTCTTGCGAAATTGGGTGAAGAAGCGGGACTTCGTCTTGGCCCGTTCGAGGGAAAGGTGTTTGAGGCCCAGGCCTTTATGATCGAGGATCCCGTCCTCGTAGAAGGAACGCGTTCGTACATACGTGAGAACTTCCTGGCCGCCGAGAGAGCTTTCGAGTTGCAGATGCTCGAGCACAGAGTGCGAATGCTCGACTCCGGACATGCCATGGTGCTCGACAGACTCGCGGATCTTCAGGACGTTCGCCTGCGGGTGCTTTCCATCTTGCTGGACGTGGAGGAACCGCAACTACCGGTCGCGTCAGATGAACCAGTAATCCTTGTGGCTCGGGAGCTTCCTCCCAGCCTGGCCGCCAGGTTGGATACGGAGCAAGTGGCCGGGTTCGTAACTGCAGGTGGATCTCGCGGTGGTCACGCGGTGGTCATAGCGCGTTCGTTGGGAATTCCCGCTGTCGTCGGAATCGGAACGGAGATTGACCGGCTGCCACAAGGGGCACGTCTCTTGTTGGACGGCCGCACAGGTAAACTCCTTCTCGAACCTTCAGCTGGTGAAGTAGAGGCGTTCCATAAAGTGTCGGCGAGAGCTGCCGAGCGGCGGGAGGCGATCGAAGCTGTAGCCGTGGGTCCAACGACGACGACGGATGGAGTCGGTCTCGAAATTCAGGCCAACGTGGATCGCCCCGACGAAATTGCAAGAGCGCGTCGACTTGGCGCTGAGGGAATCGGTTTGTTCCGGACGGAGTTTCTTGTCATCGGCCACCGGGAAATTCCAACAGAGGAAGAGCAGTTCCAGGCGTATCGCTCTGCTCTCGAGGC
>JBDHMQ010000015.1:0-17072 GCA_039656095.1 Gemmatimonadota bacterium
TGGCGACGTGTTCGATTCCGACGTGTTGGCGGCGATACAGGACATCGAGGAGCGGGCATGGCTGCTCCCGTTCGCCACACGTGTGGATGCGCTGACGAACTTCCAGAACACGCGGGCCGAACAGGACGACCTCATCGTACAGGACCTGGTTCCGGCCGGGCAGGAAACGGATGCGGCGGTCGTGGCCCGAGCGAGAGCCGATGCGCTCGCAGAACCACTGATCGTTCACCGGCTCGTGAACGAGGACGGGTCTGCCGCCGGCGTCAACGTCACCGTTTATATGCCGGATGACTCCGAGGATCCGAGCGCCCGAGCGCTCGTCCTGCGCTCGTCGAAGCCGCACGCCAACTGGCCGCTGAGATCGAGTCCGAGCACCCGGAGGTTCGAGTACATCTGACCGGCATGGTCATGCTTAACAACGCGTTCCAGGAGGCAAGCCAGAAGGACATTCGAACGCTGATCCCGCTGATGTACGCCGGGATCGTGCTGCTGCTGCTCGTTCTGCTGCGCTCGTTCGGTGCGGCGTTCGGGACCGTCATCGTAATCGGCCTGGCCACCGTGAGCGCCATGGGCATCGCTGGCTGGGCCGGTGTGGTCCTCACTCCGCCGTCGGCGACGGCACCGACGGTAATCCTCACCCTGGCCGTGGCCGATTCCATTCACATTCTGGTTACGATGCTTCATCGGATGCGAGCGGGCGTCGCGCGTCACGCGGCGATCGTTGAGAGCATGCGGGTGAATCTGGGTCCTGTTTTCCTGACGAGCCTTACGACGGCAATCGGCTTTCTGAGCATGAACTTCTCCGACTCGCCGCCGTTTCGTCATTTCGGCAACATCACCGGGGTCGGCGTTGTTTTCGCCTTCGCGTTCTCCGTTGCCCTGCTACCGGCCATGATGTCCATTCTCCCGATTCGGGCCCGGGCCAGGTCAGTGAGCCGCTGGCTTTCGTGGGAGGATCCGCTGGCCGAGCTCGTGCTCCGGCATCGCAAAGGCCTGCTTGTCGGGACCGTCGCCGTGGCGGCCGGTCTGGCAGCATTCCTTCCGCAGAACGAACTGAACGACAAGTTCGTGGAGTACTTCGATGACTCCGTGACTTTTCGGACCGATTCCGACTACACGATGAACCACCTGACCGGTCTGTACAACATCGAATTCTCAGTTGATGCCGGAGAAAGCGGCGGGATCAGCAATCCGGAATATCTCACTCTGCTCGATGACTTCTCGAGCTGGTACGGGGCACAACCGAAGGTCCAGCATGTTTACTCGTTTGCCGACGTAATGAAGCGACTGAACCGTAACATGCACGGTGATGACCCGGCTGCCTACGCACTGCCGGACAGGCGCGAACTGGCTGCCCAGTATTTGTTGCTGTACGAAATGTCGTTGCCGTTTGGCCAGGACCTCAACAATCAGATCAACGTGGACAAGTCGTCCACGCGGCTCACGGTTACGCTGAAGGACACGTCGACGCGGGAAATGCGCGCACTGGCCGTGGCGGGAGAGGACTGGTTGCAAGCTCATGGACTGCCTGCTGAGACGAGCCAGGCATCCGGGCCCTCGCTGATGTTTGCACACATCTCGGGACGGAACATCAAGGGAATGTTGACCGGTACGGGCATAGCACTCCTGCTCGTGTCTCTGACTCTTGTAGTTGCATTCCGCAGTTTCAGGTATGGGCTGCTCAGCCTGATTCCCAACATCGCGCCGGCCGCGCTGGCGTTCGGGCTCTGGGGTCTGACCGTTGGCCAGGTAAACCTGGGTCTCTCGGCCGTCGCCGCCATGACAATTGGAATCGTAGTCGACGATACAATCCATTTTTTGGCCAAGTACCTCCGGGCGAGACGAGAACATGAGAAGAGTCCCGAGGATGCCGTGCGATTCGCGTTTCACACGGTTGCACCGGCCATGTTGTTCACATCAATCGTACTGGCCGCGGGGTTCCTGGTTTTGACTATGTCCTCGTTCGGCCTGAATTCGTCGATGGGTAAGCTGACGGCTATTACGATCGGCTTTGCTCTTGCGACTGACTTCCTGATGCTTCCGCCAATACTTGTGGCGGTTGGCCGGCTGTCTGAAAAACGAAAAGCTGCGACAGCCATGAACCTGGCACTGGAGAACGAATGATGGATACGAAGATTCTGAAACCGGGCACCATCGCGACGCTCGTGCTGGCCATTGTAATGCTGGTCCTTGCAGCGACTGTGGGAACGGCCCAGGAGACAGCGATTCCCGATACAGCAGATCCAGGAGCCCGGGGTCTGGCAATTGCGGTCGAGGCTGATCGCCGGGATACCGGGTTCGGAAATTTTACAGCTGAAATGGTCATGGTTCTGCGTAATCGTCATGGGCAGGAGAGCCGTCGGGACATCCGGTTGCGTACTCTTGAGGTGGACGGAGACGGTGATAAATCGCTGTCCATCTTTGATCGACCACGTGACGTGGAAGGAACAGCATTCCTCAGTTTCAGTCACGTGACCGGTAACGACGACCAATGGCTCTACCTTCCTGCGCTGAGTCGTGTGAAGCGGATTTCGACGTCGAACAAGTCCGGTCCGTTCATGGGGAGCGAGTTCAGCTACGAAGACATCTCTTCACAGGAAGTGGAAGAGTACACCTACACGTGGCTTCGCGACGAACAGCTCGACGGCCAGGACATATACGTCGTTGAGCGCGTTCCGGTCGACAAGAATTCAGGCTATACCAAGCTGGTGACGTGGATCGACAAGGAGCATTTCCGAACGATGAAGGTAGAGTTCTATGATCGAAAAGGCGCGCACATGAAGACGCTTATACCGCAAGGTTTCCACCAATACCTGGAGCAGTACTGGCGGCCCGATATTATGAACATGGTCAATCATCAGACCGGGAAAAGTACCGTGCTCGAGTGGACGAACTATGAATTCCGGACCGGACTTACGGATCGGGATTTTGATCGCAACGCGTTGAAACGGGCTCGATGACGAGACGCCTTATTGTCGGGATCGTGGGGATCTTGCTGCTGGCACCCGCATCCACGGCGACCGCCCAGGACTGGTCTGCGCGCATCGAGGCCGAGGGGAGTCTGTTTCCAGCCTCACCGGCTGATCCGGGCCAGATCCACAACAGCGCATCGATCGCGATCGCTCCCGAGTGGGAGTTTGAATTCGACGATCGACGACAGCTGATCACGTTTGAGGGATTCCTGAGACTCGACGCCTCTGATCCTGATCGGACCCACGCGGATATCCGCGTTTTGAGCTGGGAATACGTCGCAAACCGATGGGAAGCGCGTGTCGGCCTGCGTCGAGTTTTCTGGGGGGTTACAGAATCCCAGCATCTGGTGGACATCATCAACCAGACAGACCTGATCGAGAGCCCCGACGGTGAGGACAAACTCGGTCAGCCGATGGTGAACTTCGCCTGGATCACAGACTTCGGAACGGTGGACGCCTTCGTGATGCCTCTATTTCGCGAACGGACGTTTCCCGGGTCCCGCGGCCGACTGCGATTTCAGCCGCGGGTTGAGACCGACGAGACTGTGTTTGATGAGGGTGCAGACAGTGGTCGACTCGACCTGGCGCTTCGCTGGGCCCACTCGGTTGGCGCCTGGGATCTGGGTCTGTCGCACTTCTATGGAACATCGCGCGATCCCCGGTTCACACTTGGAGGCGTGACAAGCTCTGTCCTTGTACCGGTCTACGAGGTCATTCACCAGACGGGAATCGACGCCCAGATGACGACCGCTGCCTGGCTCCTGAAGCTTGAGACCATCTTGCGATCGGGCCAGGGCGACGCGTTTGGTGCGCTGACCGGCGGCTTCGAATACACGTTCGGTGGTGTGTTCGGAGGTGTGGCAGATCTTGGTGTTTTGCTCGAGTACTCCTGGGACAGCCGGGGTGAAGCCGTTTTCGGCACCGACCTGACCGATCCGCTGGGGTTTTCAGTATTCCAGAATGACCTGTTCGTCGGATCTCGACTCGCCCTGAACGACACCGGTAGCACGAGCCTGCTTGGAGGTGGGGCGGTTGACCTTGATACGGGATCTCTCCTGCTCATCCTGGAAACAAGCCGGAGGATTGCAGACGACTGGACGATGGAGATCGAGGCACGAGCGTTTGTGGGTGCGGAGCCCGGGGAGCCCCTCTACTCGCTCCGCCAGGACGACTATCTCCGCGTGGCCGTCTCCAGGTATTTTTGACGTCCGCTGTCAGCTCTTGGTGGCGTCAGGCCGCTCCAGAAGTACGATTTTCCAGACAAACGTGCCGCTTTCGTGGCATACAGTGAATCCCTGTTTCTCCAGCGAGCCCCAAATGCGTTGCTCCGGGTGAACAAACACGCGGAAGTTCGTGCGGCGAACCCAGAGTGAGGCGTTGATTACTGCCACAACGAACCGGACGTGCCAGCGGTTTTTCGGGTAAGAAAGACCGCACCAGGTGGCTCCAGTGTCAGCGACGGCACCAAGCAGGCGTTCAACATCAGGATAGCAGCAAACAACACGGTCGAGCGTAACCAGATCAGCACTCGGTAGGGTGGGTTGAACTTCAACGAAGTCCCCTGCGACAAACGTGTAGCGATCCCTGTTCCCATGCTCATCGGCAAGCTCTTGAGCCATGGCTTGATAGGCGCTCGATTCGTCGACAAGTGTTGCGCTGGCGACGGCACCGTCCAGCAACTCGTGTGTCACGGCGCCGATTCCGCTCCCGATGTCGAGCAACTTCGCATTCACAATCGGGTGACCCCGGACAGCGCTGATCAGTTTCCGCGTCGAAGCGTTGGGTCCGCGTTTCCGGTACCGGGTCAGATCGCGTCGAGCCGTCTTCTCGCCGAATTCCTTATCGGCCAGGTCGCAGTGACAGCAGGTCATGATCGCGCGCTCACACCACGAATTGAGTCAGGTGATGATCGAGGTGCTTATAACAACTCCAGCCGCACTCTTCAGCACTCATTGGTCCAAATAGTGGATGCTTCAAGGGGCGGGGTCCGGCGTCGACGAACGAGTCAAGCGCGGCAAGCAGTCGAAGTTTCTCCAGCTCAAAGTCGCGGTTACTTGCCTGAATGTACTGCGGATGCGTACGTGCATTCTGGGAGAATCGCTGGTCGCTCAAAACCATCTTCCGGACCAAGCGAGCGAAAATCCGAACAACCAGCGGCGTTCCTTTGAGATCCTTGCCGTTGGCCACTTCCTGAACCTCAGCGCAGTGCCCGAACATCTGCGCGATGCTCATCGATCCCCACTCGGGCTTCGAATCGGGAGTGAGTTGATGAAGCCGTTGCAGGCAGGCATCGAGATCCTCGGGTGTATACAGGCTATGATTGATCGTCCACCTCCTTCACATGCCTCGAGAGTTCGTCACGTAGCTTGAGAAACCGTTGCTGGAATTTACGAGTACTACGGGCCCAGAGAGAACGGCCAACTCCAAGGCCTGCCACTCCGGCGGTTGCAATGATACCGATTCCAGCAAGCACGGTAGCAGGATCCAGAATCGCACCGGTAATCATACCGGCGAACAGACCACCGGACACCGAAAAGCCCCAGGTCATTGCCGCTGCGGCTCCCCGGTTACCAATGATCCTGATACTTGTGCCTTGATCCCGAGCCGTTGCTGTTACCGCGAGTTCGCTTACCTGGCCAGAAGTCTTCCATTCGAGCGATCCGAGGACGTCTTGAACACTACCCTGGTGCTGTGTAGAGCCCCGTATAACGTCGATGAGCTGGAGTAAATCATCCCTGGACAACTGTCGGGAAGACGACAGGGTCGCGTCATAGGCAGTCGGACCACCCCACAATGCGGTTCGCGCCGCTGACCGGCTGTCCACGGCTAGGGCGGCTTTTTCTACGAACTCAGAATCGACACCGATTTCTTTCGCGATATCAACCAGAACCGGAAGGGATAGTCCCTCACCGGCCGCAGAGCCGGCCTCCTGTTGAAGGTCTGTGGCCTTGCGAAGAATCAATGCGATTTCTTTGTCGGAATACAATCGACCCTGATCGTCGATGTGCGCCTCCTTTCCGCATGGTTTCACAATACCGGTGCCGATCTCGTTCGGCCATGCGGCCCTTCGACTTTCCTAACGTCCCGTTGCATACGATCTTGGCCCGATGCCATCTGAAGGGGCACGCCACCAGCTGTTCTTTGCCGAACTCAAGCGCCGGAAGGTCTTCCGCGTCATGGCCGTGTATGGCGTGGTGGCGTTCGCGGTCTTGCAGGTCGCGGATATCGCTTTTCCGCTGCTGAGCCTACCTGAGTGGACCGTGACGTTTGTGCTGGCTCTATCGCTCGTGGGATTTCCGATCGCCATCGTACTTGCCTGGGCGTTCGAAGTGACGCCCGAGGGAGTGCAGCGCACGGAGGCTGCAGCGCCGGGCGAGTTAGACCAAATCACAAACACTCCTGCGTCAAAACGCTGGATTGCCGGGATTCTGGCCCTGATCGGTACCGTAGCTCTCGTCTGGGGCGCCTGGTACGTGGGTCGTCAGTCTTCCTTCGGTGACGTGGCTGAGGCAGAGCTGCGCCGCTCCGTGGCAGTGCTTCCTTTTGCCGATCTGACAGAAGACTCCGAAAGTCGGGCCTTCGCTCTTGGCCTCCACGACGATCTCATGACTCAGTTGTCACGAATCGAGGACCTGCGCGTTACATCGCGCACCTCGGTGATGGCGTATGCCGAGACGGAACTGTCCGCGGGCGAAATCGCCACGGAGCTTGATGTCGGTAGCCTGGTTGAGGGAGGCGTCCGAACTTCGGGCGGACGGGTGCGGCTAAACGTGCAGTTGATCGATCCGCAGACGGACGAGCATCTCTGGGCGGAGACGTACAATCGGGAGCTTACGGCAGAGAACGTGTTTGCGATTCAGGCGGAGATTGCGAGTGCGGTAGCCGAGCGACTTGAAGCGGAGTTGACGCCTGCAACGCGTGCTGCACTGGCCGACCTTCCGACGGACAACATCGGGGCCTGGAACGCTTACAATCGCGCCCGGCTCTTGTGGGGCCTGATTCGTGAAGAAGAGGCGGAAAGGCAGACTGTAGTGGAATTGGAAACTGCCACGCGTCTCGATCCGAACTTCCTCTCTGCCTGGGCTCTGCTGGTGAATGCGCGGGCCTGGCTAATTCGACAGGGACTGGAGCAAGACACGCTCCCCGCGTTCCAGGCGTTGGAGCGCCTCCGAAATCTGGCTCCCGACTCGCCACAAAGATACCAGGGCGAAGGGAATTATCAGTATTATGCAAAGGGCGATTTTCCGGCGGCGCTGACTCACTTTCAAATGGCTCGCAGGTTGAGGCCGACGGATCAGGATGCGGCAGAATCCGTAGCTTATATTTTTCGTCGTCTCGGCCGTTGGACGGAATCTATCGACATATTGGACGAATTCGTCCGGCAGGATCCCATGAATCCGCGGCTGGCATTCAACCAGGCCATTAATTTTCAGGTGATTGGAGACTTCGAGGAAGCGACACGCCTGTTTGAGCTGGCGGAGCAACTCAACCCCTCAAGAGTGGCATCCCGCACTTTTTTTGCGGCGATGGAGCTGTTCGGCAGGGGTGACATCGACAAAGCCAGGGAAGTGATCGAGCGGCCACCGGCCTTCGGCGACGGTAGTGAAGTCGCTGTAAGTCTATTCTGGCAGAGCTACTTCAATCGAGAGTTTGAGGCTGCCATCGACGCGATCCGACATGTCGACGGAAGAGCCCTCCAGATTGCTAATGCCAGTGTTGGACATGAGGTCGAAGCGCGGGTCGTGCTGATGGCTTTGGCCTATGCAATGGTGGACAATAATCCAGCCGCTCTTGTAATGGCCGACTCCGCTGTAGCGCTTGCGACGGCTGAACTGAACCGACGGCAGGATACACTCCCAATCGACCGATTCGGGCACAAGGCGATCGCGCACAGCAGTCTGGCTTTGGCCCTGGCGCTGCGCGGAAGTGCGAATGATCATGACGAGGCTATTCGACACGCGCGAAAGGCTGCCGACCTGTACAACCTCGATATGGACGCGCTGAACGGCGATAACGCCATGTGGACACTGGCCCGAGTCTACGCTCTCACAGGCCGGAACGACGAGGCGCTCGGACAGCTGGCAGAAATTATGTCTCGGCCGGGCAGGCTGGGAGTTGGAGCCCTGCGGCTCGACCCGATCTGGGATCCGATCCGCGACGACCCACGGTTCCAGGAAATCATCGAGCAGCGGGAGAACTTCTCCATTCGGTGACGCGGTCGCGGCCGACCTGGGCGATCAATCCGCGCTGAATTCGAAACTGATCTCGTTCGCTGTCCCTGAAGTAACAGTCACTTCCTGCTCGACGACCCCAAGAAACGGATGCCACACACCCACTGTGTAGGTTCCTGGAGGAATGTCTGTAATAGCGAATCGTCCCGTCGAGTCGACGACGGCAGCATATGGATTGTCAGCCGCAAAAATCCATCCCAGCATGAAGTCGTGAGCGTCGCACTCAAGTCCAATCTGCTGTCCTCGTCGGGGCCTGAGCGGGCGGACGATTATGCCCTTGTCCGGCTGACCGAGGTTGAAAAGAGTTCGTCGCCTGGATGGGTCGATTCGTTCGTACCCATGGACATTGTGAAGGACTGGATCGCTGTTCTCGATTTGAAGGTCGACTCCTCGCGGAACCACCTGCATGTAGGGCTCGAAGAAACAATCCCGTTGATCCAACAGATATCCGTCGGGAGCTTCCGGCCAGGCCTTCCCGGCTGCAATGTCTGCGATGAACACTACGACACTGCGTAGACCTCCCGCCTCATCGACATCCACTTCACGCCGCTCACGAAAGCCGAGGCCACACACCTCGAAATCGCGAGTAATGAGAAGCTCGGATGCTTCGGGAACATCACCGGTGAAAGTGACCGAGCCGATCAAGGCCGCTCCGTTAGATACTGCGGAAACCTCGTACCCGGCAGCCTGGCTTTGCACGGCCTTGAGCTGACCGGCGGAAAACATCCCGATCAAGATCGCTGTCGCGCTACTCGGGAAATTGGCCAATCGCACGCAAGAAACCACGTCAGTGCGTCCTGGTCGCAGTACCTAGACCCGAACCGTAATCCTCGATCTCGATGATCTTCACGATGTCTTGGGTCGCAGTATCTATCACGATTACGGTGCCGATATGCGCATTGTCCCCCAGGTCATAGCGCGGCTTATATACGTGGGCACTCTTCGTGTGGCCCTCCGGCATCTTCAGGTTCCGGCTGGCGATGTACGCGTACCGGCCGTCGGGAGAGACGGCGCTGCCGTGCGGCTGAGCGATGCCATTACCTTCGATCACCCTGGCCACCTCTCGCGCCTCCATATCGACCACCGTAACGCTGTTGTCCCAGTTGTTACCTACATAGACCCATCTACCGTCCGGAGTGAACACGGGATGCCATGGAGCCGTGTTCACGTCGATAGCATCAACGGGAGTCAGGTCCGGCAGATGAGTGAGGTCAAATACGAGCAGCTTCGACGTGAGTTCCGTCGTACCAACCATCCAGCGCCCATCCGGGGAGACCGCAAAGTTGATGACCACATGAGGTCGATCGCCTTCGAGCGCCGTCAGCTCCAACGATCCTTCGTCGGGATCTAGAACAGCGATGTCGTTGACCGAGAGGCTGGCCGTAAACACGCTCGTTCCTCCGGGAGCCACTGCCAGTGCGTGCGGCCTCGGAATAAACACGTCAATCTCTTCTATTGTCATATCCGTGCGATGAATCACGCCTACGCGACTCGGCGGATTCACGCTGGCCATCGAACGGGCGACGAACAGTCGGTCACTGTTAGGGTCCAGCGCCAATAAACCCGGCCATTCGATCTCGACCTGCCCAACCAGCCGGTTTTCCCGATCGAATTTGAGGACTGCATTTCCCGCTATGAGCGACACATACCAGTACGATCCGTCAGGCTCAACGGCGATGTGATGAGGTAGAGCGAAGGCAGGGAAGCCGTGGTCCTGCAAATCTACGGTGCGTATGACCATGTTTGTCTTCATGTCGATCACTGAGACCTTGGCTTCGCCCTGGTCCGCCACATACAGCAGATGCTCCGCGTCGGCAAACGGGATTTGCCCGGACTCACTCGGCGCACCCATTTCGATCCACACACGCATCAGCTCGACTTCTTCGTCCGTGAGTTGCTCCGATTCCAGTTCGGTCGGATGGGGACCGCCGACCAGTTTCGTTACCAGTTCGAAAAGCAGGCTGTTGTCCGCGTCAAACGCGATTACAGCCTCACCGTGCGCTGAGCCCGAAATCACGGCTTCCCATGAATCGAGCCGGAGTCCTTCGGCAGCTTCAGACCCTGTATGACACCGCGTGCATTTGGCATCCAGGACACGTTGAACTTCGGCGTACGTCGCAGCCTTTGGCATGCGATCAGTTGACGAGGCAAACAGCAGCGCCAGAAGCGGTAGTCCAAGGACCGTACTGCGGACTGTCATCATATCAATGCTCCAGAAACAAGTCGGGCAAACGAACCCGACTACAGAGGCTGGATTGTGAAATCGGACCAGAAAGTCTAGATATCATTCATCATACAGGTGTTGGGCCGTTGAGGTCCGTACAGCCGGTGCATCGTACTATCATCGTGTCGAGTCGATAGCTTTGCAGCAACGAACCATACATCCTGATGGCATCAAGAATCGTGGCAGGAGAAGCGAAATTTCCTTGAGTGGATTGGTGACGAGACTCGGATGTGCCGCGCTCGCCGCCGGTATCGTGGCCTGCGGTGGTGACGGCCCGGTAACGGAAGAGGCCACTTCCGATCGTCAACCTGCCGCCTCGAAAGTGGCATCAGATCCCGCCACCTCGAGCTATGTCGTCATTGACGTAGTGGACGGCGGCACTGTCAATGGAATTGTCCGCTACAGTGGCGACATCCCGGATGTGCACAACCTGACCGTGCAGGATGACACGACGGTTTGTGGTGCGACACGCAGCGTGCAGTCCGTGGAATTGGGCCCCGGCGGGGAATTGGCCAATGCCGTTGTTTCTCTCGTCGATGTCAGGCAGGGGGCGAATCTCGTTCCCTCATCTTCACCTACACTCGACCAGCACGGCTGCAGTTTCACCCCCCATGTGATACTCGCACCGGTCGGGGTTCCGGTACGGGTGCTCAACAGTGATCCGCTGACACACAACGTTCACACCGCTGCGTTCGACAATCGCTCTGTCAATCGGTCGCAGCCTGCCGGTCTCGAGGTCATTGAACTGAGTTTTACGGCGCCTGAGAAGGTCAAGGTCAAGTGCGACCTGCATCCATGGATGAGTGCCTGGGTCGTGGTGATGGAACACCCATACCATGCCGTTACGAACGACGCCGGAATGTTTGAGCTATCGAACATTCCTCCCGGTACCTATACACTGGAAGCGTGGCATGAAACCCTGGGCACGCTTCGCCAGTCGGTTACAATCGTAGCAGGGGAGACGCAAGCATTGACAGTCGAATTTGTCACGGGGGACTGAGCATCTCATGATTCGCGCTTCGCGTCGGTCCGCAACCATTCGCCTCGTCGTTGTCTGTGGTATCGCGGCAGTCGTGGGCCTGTGGTTTTCGTCAGATATGCTCTGGGCCATGCAGGGGCCTTTACAGTCAGCGAACGAGAGCGGAGACGGTGTCCGTACCTTCTTTGGCATAAGCCCCCGGCGCGTAATCTGGGTGGTGGCACAACTCCACCTGCTATTCGCTGCCTTTGTGGTCGGAGTTCCCTGGTTTACCGTCATCGTCGAAGTCATCGGGTGGCGGAATGGTGACCCCAAATACGACCGGCTGGCTCACGAATTCGCGAGGCTTTTTGCCGCGGCGTTCGCCACAACGGCCGCACTCGGTGGAATGCTGACGTTCACGCTTATCGGTCTCTACCCGAGGTTCTCAGACCATTTCTTCGGCATTTTCGCACCGGTGCTGTACATATACGGCGGCATCTTCCTGGCTGAGACAGCCGTGCTATATCTGTACTACAGCAGCTGGGAGCGCCTGCAGAACCGCAAACTGCTCCACATCGGGCTGGGTCTAATCCTGGTCGCTGTGGGCACGCTGATCGTGTTCATCGGGAGCTCGATGTCATCCTACATGATGGCACCCACCGGAGTGGATGAGACCGGAACATTCGTGGGCACGACGTGGCAGGCGCTCAATAATCCGTTGTGGATTCCTGTTGTAATCCATCGCCTGCTCGGCAACATTACGTTTGGCGGTTTCGTGGTAGGCGCCTATGCCGCGGTGAAGTTCCTCACGGCAAAGACGGACGACTTACGGGCTCACTATGATTGGATGGGCTACGTAGGGAATTTCGTGGGTCTGATGGGGCTCATCCCGCTCCCGTTTGCCGGCTATTATTTGGGCAGGGAAATCTACAGCATCAGTCCGGTTATGGGGAACAACATGATGGGTGGCGACTTCTCCTGGGCATTCATCATTCAGGCCATGCTCGTGGGCCTGCTGTTTATCATCGGCAATTACTATCTGTGGGCGGGGATGCGGCGGATCCCAGGCGCAGAACGCTATCAAAAGTACATCAAGTACTACATCGTAATCCTCGTAGCGTGTGTCGCCGTGTGGCTGACTCCTCGCAATCTCCCTCTGAGTCCCGGCGAGCAACTCGCCCTGGGGGGGCAGGTACACCCGCTGCTCGGCGTGCTTGGCCTGATGTCTACCAAGAACGCCGTCATCAATCTGATAATCCTGACCACGTTCCTCAGCTTCCTGCTCTACCGGCGAGCCAACAAGATCGAAGTTGTTCCCCTTTCCAGGCAGGGTAGGGGTCCGAAGGTCCTGGTAGCGGCTGCAGGCATATTGTGTCTGGTCATTCTGGGATGGTACGCCCGGATTCTGTTTCTGCTTGAGCCCGCCTCGCTCGATCTAACCCCCGACAAAGTCGTGTATTTCAGGTTTACAGGGACACTGGTCCTGGCTGCCATGGCTTCCCTCGTGATGGCCGTCGTGCTCACGCTGCGCGACCGGGGGCACCTGGCCCAGGGATTATATCTGGCTGTAGTGGCCGCGGAATCCGTTGGGATTCTGGGTGTGTACGGATACATCGTAACCACAGCGGCCAATCCATTTCTCCGGCAGCTCGCCGCAGCTCAATGGCTCATTCTGATGACGGCGCTCATTCTCGTGACGGCCATTGATCTGGCTATGTACCGCGGCGCCAGGTCGTACGGCGGTATCCGGTGGGGCGACGTAACGGCCAGATCTCAGTACGCACTCGTTTCTCTGTGTGTAATCATCATTATGACGATGGGAATGATGGCCTACGTTCGTTCCGGTCTGCGCGAGAACTGGCACATCTACGGCGTGATGGAGGACACTTCTCAGTGGGCCTATACGCCCAGTATTGGTGTGATGGTCGAGATGGTGGGCGGCATCACGATCGTGTTCCTGTTGGCTATCTCGTTTCTGTTCTGGATCGCCGGTCTCGCGGGACGAAAGTCCACATGATCGGTCCATGGCTCAAAGTCTCGCTGTTCGTGCTGACCCTGGTCGCCCTGTTTGTCTGGGCCGGCGAGGTGGTGAGTCGAGCTTCCGGCAGCACCCGGCGCGTAGCCCCGGGCGAAGAAATTACGGTTGCAAACGGCGAGCTTATTTTCTGGGACCCGGGGAAGTGTCATACGTGTCACGCCGTCGGGACGCGAGGCAGTTCGGTCCGTGGACCCAACCTGGGGAATTCTGCGAACGGAGACGCAATGATGATCCGGGCCGCTTCCAGAGCGATTGAGCGATCGGCGGTTCTGGGTCGCGAGATGTCGGCCACGGATTACCTTGTGGAGTCTCTGGTGGACCCCAGTACTCATCTGGTCCCGGGGTTTAAGGACGAGATGCCAATCGTCTACGCGCCGCCCATCCGCCTTGATCCCGACGAACTCACGTCGGTCGTTCTCTATCTTCAGTCGTTGGGCGGACAACCCGACGTTGCCCTGATTACTGTGCCGCCCGAAGTGCGCCTGAGCTATCGTGAGGCCCCGGCAGTAGTACCGTGGCAACCGTACCTCGAGGGTGATTCGGCCCGGGGTCGAGAGTTGTTCTTTGATCCCAGTGGTCCGACGCGATGCGCGGGCTGTCACCGGATTGGCGAGGAGGGCGGCAATATCGGTCCCGAGCTTACATCGGTGGCCGGTACTCGAACCATTCAGTCGATAGTTGAATCATTGGTCGAACCGAGTGCGTCCATCCCGACCGGTTACGAGACAGAACTGATCGAGACAGCCGACGGCCGTATCCTTGATGGTCTGGTGATCCGGGAAACGAGCGATTCTCTCTGGCTGGCGACCGCCCTCGAGGAAGTTCATGTGCTCGCCCGCGCAGAAGTGGCACGCCGCCGTACACAGGAGACATCCCTGATGCCGAATGATCTGGCCGACATCCTGTCCGTACGTCAGTTGCATGATCTCGTCGCCTATCTGCGGACGCTTGAGTAGGAATCGGGTGAGTCGGGGACGATGACAGGTTCGCAGAGACCCAGGTCCCCGGTAGAGAGCGAGAGCCGGGTATTTCTATGGACGGTTGTCGCTCTGGTGGCCACCTATGTCTTCCTCCGCATCGTGGTCCCGTGGATATCCGTGTGGCTCGGCCTGAGCCAGCTTCCGGCCCCGGTTCCGGTTTTCGCCTTGGGCATTTACATGCTGTGCGCAGGGATTGGATCACTTGTCTTCGTGAGCAGCGATGAAAGTCGTTGGCGCGACTTTCTCGCCCCGATCGTCCGACTACTTGTCCTGAAGTCGGGTCCGGGTTGGCGGATGCGGCTCCTGATTCTGGGACTGGCTCCACTCGTCATCGGCTGGGGTGTGTGGCAGCGTGTGTCCCCCTCCGCGGACGTCGCCACAGCGATCAGGCTGCAACACCCGACGCAACCGGCAGCGTATGCCAATCTGGTCAATCCCCATCCGGTTCTTTCGGGCGACTCCGCACGTACCGGAACGATTTTGTATCAGAAGAACTGTCGGCCTTGTCACGGTGCGGCGGCCGATGGCGCGGGTCCATTGGCGCGCGGACTCCGGTTGCGCCCCATCGACTTCACCGATGGCGGCACCATCGCTTCGTTAGTCGAGTCGTACCCCTTCTGGCGAGTGAGCGAAGGAAACGCTGGAATGCCCGACATCGCTACACCATGGAACTCGGCCATGCCCGCGTGGCAGGATGAGTTGAGCGATGACGACATCTGGCGCATCATTACCACGGATACCGGATCTCCGGGACCGAGCCCCGCAAACCTGAGGGCTCACAACCATGACACGCTGGACGATCGCCGCCGTCGGTTTCCTCGTGTTGGCTCCATGCACGTCTTCCACGGCAGGGGCGCAGTGGTTGGATCTCGACGTGCCTGATCGCCCCGATTCCAGTGACTCGCTCCTGGAAGCAGGGAGGGAGATCTATGACACACACTGCTGGTACTGCCACGGTGATGACGGAGACGGACTTGGTCCGGTCGCCGAGTATCTCTGGCCACGCCCACGCGACTTCACGATTGCCAGTTTCAAGCTGAGAACCACGCCCAGTGGTGAACTGCCAACGGACGAGGACCTGTTTCGCAGCATCACACTCGGTTTGCCCGGCACGGCCATGCCCGCCTGGCGCTCGGCTTTGACTGAGGAGGAGCGTTGGCAGGTTGTTGCATATATCAAGACTTTCGGCGATGGGATGTTCGAAGACGAAATGTTCGATCCGTATGAGACGGTCATCGACATAGGAAATCCGCCACGGGGCTCAGAAGAGTCGCTGGTCGAAGCCGGCCGCTCGGTGTTCGAGGACTCGGACTGCTGGGAGTGCCATGGGGACGCCGGCCGGGGAGACGGGCCCAAGTCCGGCGACCTCAGAGACGATTGGAATTATCCAATACAGGCCACGGATCTCGAGTTGGGTTGGAGATTCCGCGGTGGGAGCACGCCGTCGGAGACCTACGTACGGCTCAGCACGGGACTCGATGGCACGCCCATGCCCTCCTATGCAGAGTCTCTCACCGAGGAAGAGCGCTGGCAGGTTGCTTACTACGTGGCATCTCTGGATCAGGAAGGTACCGGTGAAGGTGCCAGGCCTGTCGTTATCACGGCGACACGTGTCGAGGGGCCGTTGCCCGTCGGCTCTCTAGATGAGGTATGGACGGCGGCTATGCCCATCTGGATTCCGCTTACTGGTCAGGCCACCTATGCACCCCGCTGGCAGAATCCGTCCATTACGGACCTGGCAGTTCAGGCCATGTACAACACGGAGGAGATCGCGCTCCGCATCAGATGGAACGACCGGACCGCCGACTCGATTCAAGTCGACGCAACGCAAGCGAAGGAAGAAGGCTGGACAGCAGACGATACGTATCCGGTCATCTATCCCGCCGGAGAGCGGCAACGTGGGTCGTATCGTGACGTCTTGGAGGTCCTGTTTCCGGCCTCGGATCATGGTCCGATTCTCCCGCACTTCGTGTACGGTGACCCGCAGCGGCCGGTCGACCTGTGGCGTTGGATGTCCGGCTCCGAACTGGCTACCGCTGGATCGGTCGAGGAACTGCGCGCAACAGGCACGCAACCACTGCAACACCTTTCGAATGAGAACCAGCTGGCCACCGGTCGGGCCGACTGGGTAGACGGACGCTGGACATTGGTGATTCGGCGGCCGTTATCGGGCGAGACTCCGCTACAACCGGGTGGTCTGGTGCCCATCGCTTTTCATGCACGCGACGGAGCACACGGGGAGACAGGCCTCAGGATGTCATTGTCGTCGTGGTATTTCCTGCATCTGAAGGAGCCGGCAGGGGCACCGGAAGTGCTGCTTGTGATGCTCGCAATCGCGGGGACAGCGATCGTCGAACTTCTCGTCGTGCGCCACATGCGCCGTCGCGCTGCCACAGGTCAATTGCGGGCGTTTGGAGTTGGGTCAACCGCCTGACGCGGCAATTGCTTCGACACCTTCAAAAAACCGCCCAACGTGCACACCGTCCACCAGCGCATGATGTGCCTGCAGTGACAGTGGCATCATCGTCCGCCCTTCACTCTGGAAGAATCTCCCCCAGCTGATTCGCGGTACGCTGTCGTGCGGATGGTACTGCATCGCGTGTTGGACGGACGTGAAAGAAATCCACGGAAGCGCGGACATGAAGAGGTAGTCGTCCCGTCCCGGC
>JBDHMQ010000016.1:0-14681 GCA_039656095.1 Gemmatimonadota bacterium
GAATACCGGGCGTTCGACCGCGCCCCATCTCCACCTCGAAATCGAACAAGGCGGCGTAATTGTCGATCCGCTTCCATTCGTGGCGGGGCGGCTGTAGTCGCTCGAATACAAAGTCTGAAAGGATGTGAAGATATGTCGAAGAACAGGGCAGATGTGCCGCGAGAGCTGGGAGATGTAGTATCGATCATTGGACCCGGGATGAAAGTCGTCGGCGATTGTACGAGCGACGGGACGATTCGCGTCGAGGGTCGCGTCGAGGGGTCTGTCAGCGCCGCGAAGAGTGTGGTCGTGGGAAAAGACGGCATGGTGAAGGGTGATATTTCGACGCAGGACGCGATTATCGCAGGCAGGGTGAATGGAAGCGTCTCTGCCGAGAGTCGGATCGAGCTCCTGGCCTCCTGCAAGGTGCAGGGCGATATCAGGAGTCGGCGGGTCAAATTGGACGAAGGGGGCCAGGTTGACGGCCAGCTGCACATGGGAGCAGCTGGGTCCCAGAAGAGCGGCCAATCGGCCCAGCGGGACCTCCAGACTGGTGGGGACAAACAGGTGCCATCGCCGCAGCAGCCGGCCAAGGTCAACTGAATAAGCTCCATAACGTACTGGAATACAAGTGTTTGCGGCGTGTGTCCTCTAGTGGACACTTATCCACACCGGTCTCCACATGGCCGGTGCGACTCGTGCGCGCGGTCCAGGTAAGGGGGGCAGGGTGATGAAGGGTTACAGGGGCCTGGTGGCACGACTTCGGAGAGATAGTGGAACGACTCGCCGATGACGCCTCATATCCTGTTGTTCGTCGTCGGTCTCATTACCCTGACTCTGGGTGCAGACTGGTTGGTCACGGGAGCCTCTCGTGTCGCGTCCCGTCACGGCGTAAGTCCATTGATGGTAGGCCTGACCATAGTTGCGTTTGGCACATCAGCCCCTGAGTTGGTCGTATCCACCGCGGCGTCGCTTCAAGGGAACGGCGGCCTCGCAATAGGTAATATCATGGGGTCAACGGTCGCCAACGTTGGCCTGATCATCGGAATCGGAGCGCTGATACGCCCCATCGTTGTGCACCAGCGACTACTTCAGCGCGAAACCCCCTTGCTCGTTCTCGTCCTGCTCATTGTGATGGTCCTCTCGCTCAACGGTGAGCTAGGTCGCGTGGACGGACTCCTGCTGCTGGGTGGCTTCTCCGTATATCTGTACCGTTTGCACAAATGGGGCGGAAAAATGACGCTTCCTGGTGTAAACCTGGAACCCAGACAGGAGCCCAAGACGGGCGGACGGATGTATGTCAACTGGGTCAGGATCTGCCTGGGCCTCGTGCTTCTCGTGGCAGGTGCCCAGTGGCTGGTCGACTCGGCTGTCAACCTGGCCCGTATACTCAACGTGCCTGAAGAAGTAATTGGAGCCACGGCTGTTGCCGTAGGAACGTCAATTCCAGAGCTGGCGTCGACGATTGCTGCCGCAACGCGAGGAATGGGGGACCTTGCGATGGGTAACATCATTGGCTCAAACATCTTCAACCTCGGACTTGTGCTTGGAACGGCTGCCCTCGTCAACCCGATACAACTGGCGCCGTTTACAGTCGTTGCCGAAGTAGTTCCCGCGCTTGTCTTCTGCCTGGCGCTCATTCCGCTCGCAATGAGCGGGTCGCGCGTATCTCGCTGGGAGGGTGGTTTACTGCTGGTTGGATACGCAGCGTTCATCTACATCGTCCTCTAGAGTAGTACCGACCCCTCCATCTCAATGTTCGCAGGGCTTCCCGTGCACCCTCCCATCATGTAAAGTACACCAAGGTATCGCGTAAAGGGGGCAATACGGTGACAACGTCCGTGAAGATGAGCAGCAAGAATCAGATTGTCGTGCCCAGTGCGGCCCGAAAGGCGCTTGGCTTGAAACCAGGCGAGAGACTGCTGGTGAACGTGCGTGACGATGCGGTTATCGAGATGCGGAAGGCCGATGACGATCCAGCAACTCGTCTTGAAGGTCTGCTTCCACAGCTTGCAGAGGGCGACGAGCTCTGGCCGGAGGCTCGAGGTGGGTGACGTTGATCGGCTGCAGGAGACTCTGACCGAAGCGGAACGAGTACATATCGATGCAAGCGTTCTCGGTCTGCATTTGATGGGTCATTCTCGATATGTACCGCTCACACGAATGATGTTTCGGCTGATGTCGGGGTCTCAGATTCGTGTCAGTACATCAGCGATGTCTCTCTATCAGCTCCTCGTAGAAGCCTATCGTCGCGGCGAATCGGACACAGCGAGAACAGCCGAGCAATGTCTGACCGCAATCCCCGGTCTGGAAGTGATTCCCGTCACATCAACTATAGCGCGGCAGGCGTCGGAAGTGCGTGCGCAACTTGGCGGCTCCACTGAGCGGGCGATCCAGATCGCCACAGCCCTTGGAGGTCGAGCTGAAGTCTACTTGACCCAACATTCTTCATTTCGGCGCGTTGCCGGAATGCGTGTCGAGTCCCTGGATCTGTACTCCGGTTCCTAAAGCGGCCTGAAGAGCAAACCCGAGGGCATCTTCGGCTCGAAGTAAGTCGACTTTGAAGGCAGACGGAATCCCGCGGCCGTTGCCTCCCAAACTGCGTCGAGACTGACCGGAGGTAAGATAAAGGCCGCTCCGTGTTTGTCCGCGCGCTGCACTGCGATGTCCGGATCGCGATGATACTCCAGAATACCGTCATGAGCAGCACTGTCAGCGTCCGTTCCCAGCAAACCCATTACGATTCGACGGTCGAACTGGACAGCCGCAATCGCAGCGGCAGGGTCCCCACGGCGCTGATCTTCAAGATTCTTTGGTTTCAGCATCAGCGTCTGGCCGTTCACCACCACCACCAGTCCAGCGGGCGACGAGGCAACTCCGGCAGCAGCCTCGGACGGTGAAAGTTGACTCAGGAGTTCGATATCAAACCACTGGGCAAGACGCTCCCGCAGTGTACCGTTCAGTGACGCCGGGAGGCTTGTCAAAGTCCGGTGTGTGGGTTCAATCACCAGGCCAGGGTCCAGCTCACTGACCACACAGATGAGCATCTGCTGCGCCGACTCGATGCCCAGCTGTCGCGATACCTCCAGCGCTGTCTCATACCGATGATGGCCATCTGCAATCAGAAGCGGGTAGCGGCCGACCAGCGCACAAAGCTTATCGGCCGACTCTCCAGTAACCTGCCATAACGCGTGGCGAATTCCGTCCTCAGTCTGCCCCGTAACGTCCGGATCCCCGCCTTCCGTCGCGATGCGCAGCGCAGTCAAGAGCTCTCCATCCGGATCCTTACCAGCCATGAACACCGGAGAGAGCTGCGTCCGTGTCGCCAGGGTGAGGGCGAGCCGATCCTTCTTTGGCCCGGCGTGCGTATGCTCATGAGGTAGAACTTCTCCACTGTCGAGCGGGACCAGATCCAGTGCGGCAAACAACGCCAGGCGCGCAATAAGAGAGCCCGCCTGCTTGTACTCTTGACGATACACATAGACGCCCGGCTCATCGTCGGTGGCGAGAACACCTGCCTCGGTCCACCCTCGAAGTGTTCCTGCAGCAGAACGATAGCGCGAATCGTCATGCCCCTTCGGCAGGACAAGCCGGACTGCGTTGTGTGGGTTGAGGCAACGCAATTCTTCAGCGAGGCCCTCGTCGATCACATCGTATGGCGGAGCGAGAACATCCTCCAGTTTGCCAGCCAGGTTTGTGAAACGGAGGGCTGCAAACGGCGACAGGCGGGGCATGTGATTCGTTTTCGAGTTGGACGCTCGGGCACGTCGATTTAGGTTTCCCCCAGACCAATCCTGGGGGTTGTTGCGAGCAAGGTTCGCATGTCGATGCCCAGGTGCAAGAGGAGACGGCTCGAGTTGGATATTTCAGGCTTTCTGATCGATCTGGATGGTACCATCTATCAGGGAGATAAATTGCTTGCAGGGGCGACCGAGGCAATCGACCGGCTGCGGTCCCTGGGTGTGCCACTGCTGTTTACTACAAACACGAGCCGAAAGTCACGGCGTGATGTGATCGCGTCCCTGGAAGATCTTGGATTGGATGTGCGTGAAGAAGAAATTTTCTCCGCACCCGTGGCGGCAGCAGAATGGTTGGCCGGCGAAGGAGTCGAGCGTGTCCAGCTTCTCGTGCCCGAATCTACCCATGACGATTTCGGCGAGTTTACGATTACAGAAAAGCAGCCAGAAGTCGTACTCGTTGGCGATCTGGGATCAGGGTTCACGTTCGATCGTTTGAACCAGGCCTTCCGTGCTTTGCGGGCTGGTGCGCGCCTGGTCGCCATTCACCGCAACAGGTTCTGGCTCCCGGAAGCCGAACCCACTCTCGACGCAGGACCGTTTGTTGCCGCGCTCGAATACGGCGCCGGCGTGGAGGCTACGCTTGTTGGAAAACCGTCCCCTGCATTTTTTCGCACAGCGGCAACTCGAATCGGATCCGTTCCAGAGCGCCTGGCCGTTGTTGGTGACGACGTCGAAAGTGACATACGTGGCGCTCGAGCTGCGAACCTGTTGGCCATACAGGTGCGTACGGGAAAATTTGACATGGTGCGCAACGCAGAACTTCCACACGACCAACAGGCCCATCGCGTCATAGACTCCATTCGCGACCTTCCCGGTCTATTGGATGATTGATCGCATCGGCGTCCGGACGGAGGCGTGGACAGTCAGCGTGCTGGCAATGCTGCTGTGGACGGCGTCTCCGGCTCTGGCCCAACAACAGCCACCGAGCCCGGCGGACGTAATTGGATTCGATCCCGTGGCAGATTCCAGGCTGGTCAGTTGGGACGAAATGCAGGCTTATTACGAAGCCCTGGCTGCAGCGACACCGAGGGTCCGCCTGGACACGGTCGGGCGATCCACGCTGGATCGTCCGATGCTCCTCGTTACAATCACCAGCCAGGAGAACATGACCCGGTTGGACGAGCTGCTTGAAATACAGGCACAACTGGCCGACCCCCGACTCATCAAGTCTACGGAACAGCGCGAAGAGTTAGTCGCCCGAGGTCGCCTGATTGCATTGATCACTACAGGGATTCACCCGACAGAGGTTGGTGGTCCGCTCGCAGTAATGCGGATCGCATACCGACTCGCGACTTCTTCGGCCGCAACGGAATCGTTGATTCGCGATCAGACCGTGGTTCTCCTTGTGCCATCCATGAATCCCGATGGTATCGACCCGGTCAAGAAGTGGTACGAAGATACGCTGGGTACGCCCTGGGTAGGGGCCGATCCGCCTTTTCTCTATCATCACTACGCCGGGCACGACATCAATCGCGATTGGTACGCCTTCACTCAGATGGAGACGCAGGCGGTCGTCCAGCGCGTTCATCAGGTCTGGCATCCACAACTGGACCACGACATCCACCAGCAGGAAGCAACGGGAGCACGATTCTTCGTTCCTCCATGGAGGGATCCGGTCGAGCCGAACGTAGATCCGCTGCTGACAGCAGCTGCAACATCGCTGGGTACCCGAGTCCAATGGTCCATGCTTGAAGAGGGACTGACCGGTGTGTCGGTCGCGACGAAATATGATGCCTGGTCACCAGCCCGAGCGTACGCGCACTACCATGCTGGCGTTCGCATCCTGAGTGAGACTGCGTCGGCCCGCCTGGCCAGTCCGATCGAAGTGGACGCAGATGAGCTGACCGCGAGCCCGGGGCTCGATCCTCAAGTGGCTTCCTGGAACCATCCAATACCGTGGGCCGGCGGTCGCTGGACGCTTGCGGACATCGTCGGCTATATGGAATCCGGCGCGATCGCTACACTCAGCATAGCCTCAAGCGAGAGAGAAACCTGGCTCAGCAACTTCGAACAGGTTGGTCGTCGGGCCGTTGAGGGCTGGCCCTCATGGCCTGAAGCCTGGGCGATTCCCGCTGAATCAGCCGACGTCAACGGTGTATTGGTGTCGTCAGGAGTCGCCGAGCTCATACGGATTCTCCGCATAGCAGGGGTCGAAGTCAGGCGCACGATCGAGGCGTTTCGCTCTGAGCAGATCACCTTCCCCGCAGGCACTTTCCTGGTTGATATGCACCAGCCATACGCTGCGTTTGCCCAGGCTGTTCTGGCTCCCCAGGAGTACGCACCACGATTCGAGTTTCCTGGTGGTCCGCCGGAGTCACCATACGATGTGACCGCACACAACCTGCCCTTGTTGCTGGGCGTGGATGCCGTGCCGGTGTTTGCCGATTCACTGGCAGCTGCATTGCTCGTGACCGAGAACCCATCTGGTCCACCTCGCGTGATTGAAGGTCTGTCCAACGAACCAGCCGTCATGATTGGCCTGTATCGTCCGTGGACGGCGTCGATAGACGAAGGCTGGACACGCTGGGTATTCGACAACTACTCCATCCCGTATAAGTCACTCAGCACTGCCGATATCGGTCGAGGAAATCTCGCCCGGGAACTCACAACCATCGTCATTCCGTCAATCACAGAACACGACCTGCGAGAAGGAAGATCAGAGGCATCTGTTCCGCCGGAGTATGCGGGTGGATTGGGAGAGCTGGAAATTGAACACCTTCGGCGGTTCGTAGACTCAGGGGGAACGCTGGTCGCGTTTGGTGAGTCGGTCAGGTTCGCCATTGAGGCCCTGGAACTTCCGGTAGAGGATTTTCTCGTCGGTTTGCCCAGGAGCCAGTTTTATGCTCCCGGAGTTCTCGTAGGCTTGAGTGTTGATACGGCAACAAGCCTCGGTTCGGGTATGCCCCCCGACGCAACGGCCTGGCTTGAAGGGGGCTCAGCGTTCCGCGTACCCGCCAATACACCGATGACGGTAGTCGCCCGTTACGGCTCGAGCCCTGTCATCCGAAGCGGATGGATACTAGGAGAGTCGTGGATCACCGGCAGGCCAGCCATGGTGGAATTAGCGAGGGGTCGCGGAAGAGTGATCCTGTTCGGGTTCAGGCCTCAATATCGCGGGCAGGCAATGGTTACATACCCGCTCTTGTTCAACGCATTGAAGCGATCCCGGTGAGCCAGCCTAGATCAGACTCTCGGGCACTTCAGGTGGGCGAATGGTGTGGCTGCCCTCGCGTATGGGCAATCGGATTGTTGCGATACATCCAGTAGCATCCTGCCTGTTTTTGAGAGCGAGACTACCACCATGTGCTTCCGCGATCTGCCGCCCTAACGCCAGGCCAATTCCTGATCCCATGGGTTTCGTCGTAAAGAACGGAACAAACAGATTGGCTGTTTGGGCAAGCCCCGGACCATCATCTTCTACCTGTACTTCCAGGAAGTGTTGGGTCTCACTCCAACGAACCCGCACTCCGCCCTGCGTCTCAAGCGCCGCATCGGTCGCATTATCCAGCAGGTTGATCAGCAGTTGATCGAGCTGGTCGCCATCAGCTTGAATCGTCAAATCAACCCCTGGAGCTACCTCGACGGAAATCCGTGATTCGAGCGCAGCGACCCGCTGGACCCAGCCTAGAACAGACAAGTCTTTGAGGTCAGGCCGCGGAAGTCGGGCCAGTTGGGCGTATGAAGACATGAATCGGCCCAGCGATTCGGACCGGCCGCCAATGACCCCCAGGCCGTCACGCAGGTCCTGTATCGCGTCAGGGTCCTCCAGACCTCGATCGAGCAGGCGTACCAGCGTGTCAGCTATCGACTTGATCGGAGTCAGAGAGTTGTTGATCTCATGGCTCAACACACGAATCAGGCGCTGCCAGGCAACCCGCTCCTCTTCACGGAGAATCTGGCTGAGGTCAGCGAGCACGATGAGGCGCTGAGGTCGGCCATCCCAGCGGAAACTCCGTCGCCGGAGTTCCCATCGACCGAACCCTTCTGCAATGGCGAAGTCCATGACGCGAGGAGTTTCGCCGGACAGGCACTCGGCTAGACCCAGCTCTTCAGCTCCCAGGCCGAGAAGTTCTGATTCCGGGCGGCCCAGCAAGCTCTCCCCAGCCCTGTTCAGAAGCCGCAATCGGTCATCTTCATCAAACGAGAACAGCGCCACATCGATAACTGCAAGCACGCGGGTCAGGAGGTTCGACGCCTCGAGTGCATCGAGTCGTTGATCGTGGAACATCTGCGCCAGACCATTGACCTCGTGGAGGATCAGACCCAGAGCGTCATCCCGGCCGACCGTGCGCGTACGGAGCGAATAATCTCCCTCGCGAAGCGCTTCCAGCATGTTGGATACCGCATGCAGCGGTCGAATCAGTCGCTCCCTCAGCATGAAAAAGAGACTGATCCACACCAGGACAACGACTATGCTGACCGTCCACTGCGTCCGGATCGCAAAGTCGCCTGTCCACAACAGTGCTAGCGCAACGACGATGGCAGGCAACCCCGAGAGCAGTGCCAGACCCGGGATCAACCGCTGGTAGCTGAGACTGCGCCGCAATCTGCGCACTAGTGGTTGCCGTCTCATGCGGTTTCCATAGCCCCCGTCAGACGTGGAGTCCGTGGCGTTTGAGCCTTCGGTAGAGTGCGCTGCGGCTGAGACCGAGATCCGCAGCAGCCCGACTTACGTTGCCCCGATTGCGCGTGAGAGCTTTGCGGATCAAGACTCTTTCAGCCTCATCGAGCGCCACGCTCTCCAGGCTGAGCGATCCTTCCGGCGCCTGGCGCAAACCAAGGTGCTCCAGGTCGATCGTCGAACCATCTGCCAGCAACACCGACCGCTCAACGGAATGCCTTAATTCTCTTACGTTTCCAGGCCACGGATGCCTTAGTATCGCGTCCAGAGCGGCACTCGATAGTTGCATGTCGGGACGTCCATACTTGTTGCAGCAAACACTTAGAAAGTGCATGGCCAGCAATGGGATATCCTCGCGTCGGTCACGCAATGGTGGAAGCTTTACTTCAACGGTATTCAACCGGTAAAACAAGTCTTCTCGAAAACGGCCTTCAGCCGCTTCGCGATCCAACTCGGAATTGGTTGCCGTAAGAATACGGGCGTCAATGTGGCGCGTCTTGGAGGATCCAACGCGCTGCAACTCTCCGGTCTCGATCACGCGCAGGAGCTTGGCCTGCTGCGCCAGTGGGACGTTGCCGATTTCGTCGAGAAACAAGGTTCCCTGGTGAGCGACCTCAAAATATCCGAGGCGATCATTTCTGGCGCCGGTAAACGCACCTTTAACGTGCCCAAACATTTCACTTTCGAACACACCGTCTGACAGTCCGCCCGTGTTTACCGTGATCATAGGCTTGTCCTTACGCGAAGAACTGGCGTGAAGCCAGCGCGCCACAACCTCTTTACCGGTGCCCGGTTCTCCCGTAATCAGCACGTTGGCGTCTGATGGTCCAACCTTTTCGATCAGCCTGAGAACCGGCTGCATCGCCTTGGACTGTGCGATCAACGGTGGTACATCGGCTCCAGTTCGCAGCAAATCGACTTCGGCTTGCAGAGTCTGGGCTTTTCGCACCGCCCGGCCCAACTCTACCTGGTTGCGAATCGTTGCGAGCAGACGCTCGTTATCCCACGGTTTCTCAACATAATCCCTGGCGCCGCGCCGAATCGCCTCAACGGCTGTCGGGATGCTGCTCCAGGCGGTCATCACGATGATTGGGAGGGTCCTGTCTAATGTCTGGATCCGAGGGAGTAGATCCAGTCCTTCCTGTCCCGATGTTGTGTCTCGTGTGTAGTTAAGATCGAGGAGCAGGACGTCAAAATCATCGACCTGAAGTAACTCAAGGACTTCTGAAGGCGAGGTCGCAGATTGTGTCGCGTAACCCTCGCTCTTCATCAGCAATCGAAGCGCCGCGAGAACGTCGTTCTGGTCATCGGCGAGTAGAATCTTTGGTTTGGAGCCGGCTGTCACTCGTAATCCTCCGTCACTTCTATGCTTTGCGTAGCTCGAATCCTTCATCGACGATCCGTCCGTCAAACAGATGGACAGTGCGCTCTGCAAACCGTGAATATCTCGGGTCGTGCGTAACCATGAGGACGGTGGATCCGGCCTCATGCAGGTCCTGCAGCAAGCCCATGACGGCTTCGCCATTGGTCGAATCGAGGTTTCCGGTCGGTTCGTCGGCGAGCAGGATCAATGGATCGCCGGCCACAGCCCGCGCAGCCGCGACCCGCTGCTGCTGGCCTCCGGACAACTGGCCTGGGTAGTGATCGATGCGGTGGGACATACCCACACGCTCGAGCGCCTCCAGCGAGCGCCGCCGCCGGTCGGTCTGCGAAAGACCACGATAGCTGAGTGGCAACTCGACATTCTCAAAAACCGTGAGATCGCTGATCAAATTAAATGCTTGAAAAATGAAGCCGATATGTCTATTCCGCAGGCTTGCTCGTTCGGATGCCCCAACTTGTGACATCGCTCGCCCATCGAGCCAATATTCTCCCGCAGATGGCGTATCGAGCAGTCCAATTACTGCCAACAAGCTTGACTTGCCGCACCCGGATGGGCCCATGACCTCGACGAATTCACCTCGGTTGATCTCGAGATAAACGTCGGCTAGCGCATGCGTCTCCATTTCGTCCGTATAGAACACCTTCCGGAGACCTTCAAGCTTGATGAGCGGGCCGTTGTTCTCAGTCATACCAGTTCCTGAACAGGCTTCTAGTCAATTTCGACAAAATCAAGATCCTCGAATTCAGACACATCTGAAACAATGATCCGATCGCCGACCTCAAGGCCTGACAACACTTCGATCCGGTCAACTGATCCGCGGCCAAACCGAACCTTTATCCGTTCTGCGCTCTTACCGTCAGGAAGTACGCGAAACACTGACGACCACTCATTGCTGGCGGCATACGCAGGCAGCTCGACCGATATAACATTATCCAGCGTTTCGAGCTGAATCATTGCGTGAAGTTTATGACTACCGCCCTCCGGAATGCGCGGATTTTCATCCAGCGTCACAGATACGTGCAGCAGTTTCTCGCCGGGAGCCAGCACGACTTCGTCAACACGCCCGGATACGATCGCCGATTCAGATTCGAGTGACACAGCCTGCCCGGGCTCGATTTCGGATCCCTCCGACATGTATACCTTCAACTCAGCCTTCAGTCGATCAGATAAGGCTATACGGGCCAGGGGCACTCCACCGGCAACAATACTACCGGGTTCGACCATCATCTCTTCAACCAATCCATCGCCCGCAGTCCGAAGCGTCAACGAACGCAGTCTCGTCCTCTGCGATTCCAGAATTGCCTCGAGCCAGCGGAGCTCGTCACGCTGCGCCGCTACCTGCTCTTCTGTCGAAACGCTGATTAGCTCAAGTCGTTCCTCGTCGGATGAAATTCTCTGTCCGATCGCCTTCAGTCTTTCTTTGGCCCGAAGAACATTGAATTCGGTAGACTTTCCGCCTGCCTGTGATACCAATCCTTCAAGCTCGTCCTCGGCATTCAGGTATACCGTGCGTGTGTCAGCGATCGAGGCCTCAAGACTGAGTCGCCGGGCCGACTGTTCTCGGCTGAGGGCGATCATCCCGGCACGGGCGGACGCGAATTTCTGCTCCGCTTTGTCTACGGCGAGAGCGATATCAGCATTCCACATTTCGATCAATCGATCACCGCTCTGTACGCCGTCGCCCGTCGTTGCGTAGACACCAGTGATCTTGCCGGACTGTTCCGAACGCACGATCTGAACACGGTCCGGGACAAAGGTACCCCAGCCATAGATGTGTCTGGCCATCGGTCCTTGTCGAACCTGTCCGATCGCCAGGAGATCACGACTGACACGCGTACCGGCAGGTTCAAGCGATCCCAGCAACAGCGTAACCCCGGCGATTCCAACCAACCCGATGACGATCCACAGAATTCGACCTGTACGCCTGGCGGGAACGCGCGCTACGTCCATACCTGACAATTCCAGTCCGGGCAGATCTCTACCCGAAGAACCGTTAGCAGGATGTAATTGCTGGATGTGCGCCATACCCGCCGTACCCCTCCCCTCGTAAGACAACCCATGTAATCTAGCATTCGTCGTCTCCCTCTGCCCGCCGAATGGCGTACCTGGACGACCGGTGCACAACAAATGCAACGCTCGTGCCAACCATCATTCCTTCGCTAACCCACTACACAGAAACCGATTGTCGCCCGTGTCGTCTTGTCCGGCAAGTCCTGAAACTGTCCGGTTTCGGAACACAGTGTACTATATTGAGACAGGGTCCGCCACTGAATCCTGTTTCATCCGGGGCTCGTACTGGGCCCCATCTGGCATCCACAATACCTGGCAGGAGGGGCAATGTTGGTACAAAGAACAGCTCGCGGCGTGGCCGCGGCGACCGTAGCACTGGTACTATCCGCGTGTGCGGCAACCACAGTTGAGGTTTCCCCGCAAGCACCACCTTCACCAACTACAGCAGACTTTTACGGCTCGTACGAGCTCGTATTGCCCGACGCTGAATCGGGGGCTCCCGCAGGCGAGATGATTGGGACCTGGAGCGACACGGGTCTGACAGTCGAGCTGATGGGTGACGTGATCATTCAAACCCAGATTGAGCTGGCCACCGAGCCAGGAATAATGCTGATCTGGGACGACAATGACTCCGATCCGTCGTGTGCGGCCGAGGGGCAGTACGGCTACGAAGATGATGGGACAACGATCACGTTAACCTTGATCAGCGACCAATGTGAGGGGCGAAATAGTTCTGCGAACGGGGCTCAGCTCATCCGCCTGGAATAGCGGAGATTTCCATCGTTCCGTGCGATTTGCGCCGGGAAAGCAGCTTGAACCAGGAATGTGAAATTCTGCAACACGTGGTTCAAGCACATCTTAGGTGTGCTCGAGTAACGCGGGCACTGTCTCTGCCTTAGACAAGACGTTCGGAGTAGTCAGATCCAATATTGATGGCGGAGTTCAATGCTCGAGCAGAACCAGGAAGCGAACCGCAGCCACGCGCGCGAGCGCGGGTTCACGATTATTGAGCTGATCGTGGTCGTGGTCATCATCGGTATCCTGGCCTCCTCCGGGATGATTGCTATCAGCCGGACACGCTCCCAAGCATTTCGTGCCGTCATGAAAGCGGACCTTCATTCGATCTCAATCGCGCAGGAAGCGTACTTCCAGGTTCAGTCCGCAGACGGAAAAGTCGATATGTACGCGGGTTCGCTCGCGGACCTGCCGATTACGATCAGTCAGGGAATAACGGTCGAACTGCGGGGTGACGTCGACGGGTGGGCCGCACGTACCACGCACCCCGCCGCAGGTGGGCATCGTTGCGCGTTGTTCCGGGGCTCAGCCGTCCCCTACCCACCAGCCACGAGTGCAGGGCTGCTTACCTGCGACTAAGCGGTTCTATACCGCGTCTTCCGGGAAGTTTTCGATGACATCCTTCAGCTTGTTGAGGAAGAAGGCAGCCATCGCCCCGTCAACAACCCGATGATCGTAGCTCAAGCCGAAGTATGACATGTGCCGAATACCGATCACATCGTTCCCCATCGTGTCCTGCACAACTACGGGCCTCTTCTCAATGACTCCGGTGCCAAGAATCGCTACCTGCGGCTGATTCACGATCGGCGTGCCAAACAAATTTCCAAACACGCCGACATTGGTGATCGTAAAACTCCCGCCCTGGATGTCATCGAAATCGAGCGTCTTCGTGCGGGCTTTCTCTGCCAGCACGTTTGCTCCGGTAGCCAGACCTTTCAAGCTGAGACCATCGGCGTTTTTAAGTACAGGAACGATGAGCTCCTTGCCGTCGTTGATCGATACGGCAATTCCGAGATTGATATCACGGTGATAGACGACGCGTGTCCCATCGACAGACGCATTCAGAATCGGATACTCCCGTAGTGCCTCGACGACGGCCTTCATGATGAACGGGCCGTAGGTCAACTTCACTCCCTCTTCTGCGAACTGGCCCTTCAGCTTGCGCCGCAGCTGAACAACGCGTTCGAAGTCGATCTCGTTAACAGAAGTGACGTGGGCCGAGATTCGCTTCGCCATCAGCATGTGTTCCATCGTGCGTAGACGCACCCGGCTCATCTCTTCAACCCGATCACCTTCCCGAATCGGAACCGACGGGATCTTGATGTCGAGGGTCGCACCATGGATCTGCACCGACATCATGCCTGGCGCACCTGCAGGGGCTGGTGGCGTCGCAGGAGCGGCCGGCGTTGGGGCAGGAGTCGCGGCAACCGGCTGTACCGGAGCGGGTGCACCGGACTCGATATGAGCCATGATGTCGTCGCGCGTTACCCGTCCGCTGATTCCGGTACCTTCAAGCGTTGAAATATCCACGCCGTGCTCTGCTGCGATCTTTCGTACCACGGGCGTCGATTTTGTGCGTAGTCGATCTTCGCGACTCTCGGGCTCGCCTGGCGCCGTTGTAGCTGCTGACTCAACGGATTCCACTGGATCTGCAGGCGCAGGGGCGGGCTCCGGTTCGACGGCCGGCGCAGCCTCGGTTGCTGCAACTGGCTCGGCGGCTTCTGGCTCAGGCGGCGCAGGGTCGGAGATGACCACCGCGCCACCCTCCGTTTCGATGCGGGCAACGACGCTGTTGACCTCAACCGTCGCACCTTCTTCGACGAGGATCTCCACGAGCGTCCCCGCAACGGCAGAAGGAATATCGGCGTCGACTTTGTCGGTAGAGATCTCGAACAGGTCCTCGTCTCGATCGACGGTGTCGCCAACCGCCTTGAGCCACTTCGTCAGCGTGCCCTCGGCAATGGATTCACCCATTTGGGGCATGATTACGTCAACCTTGGCCATCTCGCTCTTCCCGTGTTTCGGTTCAGTACGCCAACAGCCAGCGGGCTGCAGCGGTAATGTCATCAACCTGTGGCAGGTAATAGTCCTC
>JBDHMQ010000017.1:0-17250 GCA_039656095.1 Gemmatimonadota bacterium
GGAACGGCATACGCAGCAGTCTCGTTGTAGAGGGCGAGGCAGCTAACCAGATATCTGTATCCAGGGAGGATGTTCAATGCAGGCCGCTTTTCACGCGGGGTTCGGCAGACGGTCACACAGACTCATCCAGGTTTTCTGTGCTCTGCTTGTCGCCTCCTTTCTGGTACCAGCCGCAGCCGATGCTCAGTATTTCGGGCGCAACAAAGTTCAGTACGACTCGTTTGATTTCGAGATACTCGTAACTGAGCATTTCGACATCTACTACTATGAAGATGGCGAGGAAATCGTCCAGCAGGCCGGGCGTATGGCCGAACGTTGGTATTCCCGCATTTCCAGGCTGCTCGACCATCAACTCAGAGGGCGCCAGCCTCTGATCCTCTACACGAGCCACCCTGATTTCGAGCAGACAAACGCCATTTTTGGTGAGATCGGTGAGTCCACCGGAGGCGTCACGGAAGCCTTGAAGAGACGCATCGTTCTTCCTCTGGCCGGACCTCTCAAAGAGTCAGACCACGTGATCGGGCACGAGCTCGTTCACGCGTTCCAATTTGACATGACGAGTCTGTCCAGCGGTGAGGGAATGGCCGAGTACCTGTCTGTTGGGCCAGTCGACCCCCACACTGCCATGTGGATGCGCGACGCAGCGGCCTGTGGATGCAATCTCCCGACCCTCCGCGACCTTAGTACGGGCCGATATTTTCCGTATCGTTGGGGTCAGGCATTCTGGGCCTATGTAGCTGGAAACTATGGAGACGAAGCACCCGGTAAAGTACTCAAGGTCGCGGGTCGGTCCGGAAACCCGGAGTTGGCCATTGCGACTGTGCTCCAGACGTCGATTCCACAGCTGACGGCGGAATGGCATCAGGCGATTATCGAGATGTACGCTTCGGTGGCCGACAGTTCGGTCGTGACAGCGCGCCCTGTGCTTGTCGAGCGGGATCCCGCAGCCCAGGTCGAGGGGGAAGCGCCAGAGGGTCAAGAAGAACCCCGTCCCGAGATTGACGAGAAACTTGTGCGAGAGCAGGCCGGCGAGTCGCTCAGGGCGCAGAATGGTGCCGCGTCGGAGTTGATCTCAAAACGCCGCGGAAGCGGTGGCTTGAATGTGGGGCCATCACTGAGCCCGGACGGGAGCATGGTCGCGTACCTGTCCGAGAAGAATCTGTTCTCCATCGAAATGTTCCTCGCCGACGTTGAGACGGGTGAGGTCATTCGACGGTTTACCAAGACGGCGACCGACCCACACTTCGAGAGTCTGCAATTCATCAACTCTTCGGGGGCCTGGCGGCCGGATGGTGGTGCATTCGCCTTTGGAACAGTGGTGAAGGGAAGCCCCGCCATCACGGTCATCGATCCGCAAAACACCAAGAAGCTCTTTGAGGTTCGCTTCAAGGAGCTTGGCGAGGTCTATACACCATCGTTCTCACCGGATGGTAGACGGGTAGCGTTCGCTGCTGTGGTCAACGGTTTTACCGATATCTTCGTCGTAGATCTGGAAACCGAAAATCTAGAGCGACTCACTAACGATCACTATTCAGATCTGCAGCCATCCTGGTCACCAGACGGCGCGACGATCGCGTTTGTAACAGACCGCTTTTCAACCAACATCGCGACGCTTCAGTACGGCAACTACCGGATCGGATTGATTAATGTGGCGGACAACGAAATTGTTCCGCTGCCTGCCTTCGGAAAGGGCAAGCATATTGATCCGCAATGGGCATCTGATTCCCAGAGTCTGTACTTCGTCACGGACGTAAGCGGGATCAGCAACGTGTACCGGTACGAGTTTCAGGGCGGGCAGCTTTACCAGGTTACGGACATGTACACCGGCGTGACGGGCATCACTCCACTCAGCCCGGCGATCTCCGTTGCTTCCTCGGGAACGAAGCTCGTCTATACGGCATACCAGCTCGGAAACTACGATCTGTATGTGATTGACGACCCGGCTGAGCTGGAAGGAACTCCGATAGCAGCAGCAATTCCTGGCGTCAGCCCGGCGCTGCTGCCCCCGAAAGACCGGAGTCCCGGCCTGCTGAATGTGTTGCTCGACGAACCCGAACTCGGGCTCGTCGATCCAGTTACGTTTGAGAACGAAGACTATCACGCAGGTATGTCCCTCGACTTCATCTCGCAGCCCCAGGTCGGGGCCGGCGTCGATCAATTCGGATCGACGTTTGCCGGCGGGATCGCCCTGTTCTTCAGCGATATGCTCGGCAATCGCAATCTGAGCGGGATTGCAAATATCAACACATCCAATGGCAGCCTGCTCAGGTCCTCTACGCTTATCGTCGGTTACGAAAACCGTCGAACACGCTGGAATTGGAATATACAGGCCGGGCAGATTCCCTTCGTCATCCGTCGGTTCGGTATTCGGCAGATAGGACCGGACACGTTCGAGCAGCGCGAGGAATTGCAGTGGCAGATCAACCGTCAACTCATTGCCGGCATTTCCTATCCGTTCAGTAGAAACCTGCGATGGGAAGTCTCAGCTGGGTTCCAGAATATCGATTTCGCGAACGAAATCAGGTCTCGAATCATCGACGGATTTGGCAACGTTCTCTCGGACGAGCGCGTGGATTTCCCTGCGCCTGCGGCAATCAACATGGGACTCGCCACAACGGCACTTGTGTATGACAACAGCCTGTTCGGCGGAACGGGGCCAATCCTCGGTCAGCGCTATCGGCTGGATGCTTCGCCGCGGTTAGGCGACCTGAACTACACGAATTTCCTGGTCGACTTTCGCAAGTATGTCATGCCGACGAGGCCTGTCACTCTGGCTGCGCGTGTGATGCACTTCGGACGGTATGGCAGTGACGGTGAGGATGAACGGTTATCCGAGCCCTACCTGGGATTCGGATCATCCGCGGGTATAACGACACATCGTTCGGCTTCGAGGAGTGCGGCGACACTTTCGAAGCGGACGGATTATGCCCGGTGTTCGACCAGTTGTTTGGAAGCCGCCTTGCCCTGGCGAACTTCGAAGTGCGCCTGCCCATACTCGGATTCTTCGGCGTACTTCACTCTCCAGGGGTGCCACCCGTAGAAGCAGCCGCATTCTTCGATGCGGGCACAGCCTGGACGAAGGACATCGACAGTGAGTTGTTCGGCGGACAGCGCGATATCGTCACGAGTCACGGCATCGCCATACGTCTGAACCTGCTGGGTCTGCTGATCATGGAAATTGACTACGTGCACCCGAACAACCGACCGGATAAGGGTTGGTATTGGCAGTTCAACCTCAATCCAGCGTTCTAATAGTACGGGTTGATGCCGGCACCGTGGTTGGTAACGTCCTGGATGTCGGTGATCTGGGGTAGTGCTTCCATCAAGATTCGACGGACCCCCTGGGAGAGGGTCGCCGCTGCCATTCCGCATCCCTGGCAGCCACCGGCCATCTCCAGGTAGACGACGGTCTCCCGAACGTCTACAAGGTTGATCTCGCCTCCGTGTGCGGCGATCGACGGGTTGATCTGCAAATCAATTACATGACGTACCTGATCGGCCAGGCCTCCGGTTGGTGCATCGATGCCGATCGGTCGCAGATTTGGGCTGTCGACCTTGAAGCCGCTGCCCTCCATTGATTCTACCCAATCCACCGTGGCCCCTTCCAGCAATTCGGCGCTACCCGAAGGAATAACCACCTCAAATCCACCGGCGTCAAACACCTGATCGCTCTGGGCTCGCTCGTCTTCTGCGATCAGTGACAGGTCATACTTCGGGGCCAAAGGGCTCGAATCGAGCACTTCAACGCGCACGGCGAGTGGGTCCGTTTCCTGCTCCAGGTACGAGGCGACATGGCGCCTGGCTGTATCCGTAAACGTAATCAAGAGTGGTTCATCCGTGTGTGTCGTCAGTCGCCCAGCATCGCGCGCAGAACGAATAACAGGTTGGCGGGGCGCTCGGCCATCCGCCGCATGAAGTACGAGTACCACTGCGAGCCGTAAGGTAGATAAAGCCTCATCGGGAGGCCCTCGGCCACAAGCTCTCTCTGAAGCCGTCGACGGACACCGTACAGCATCTGCAGCTCGAATGCATCCCGGGCGATGTCATTCGCCCGGGCGTAATCAAGGGTTGCCTCGATCATCCGCTCGTCGTGAGTAGCGATTGCCGTCGGTGTACCACTGTCCAAAAGCAACTTCATCAGCCTTACATAATTCGCGTCCACCCCAGCTTTGTCCTGAAACGCGACCGAAGATGGTTCCTGGTATGCGCCCTTGCACAGTCTGACCGATGCACCGAGATCAATCAGCCGGTTGATGTCCTGCTCGCTTCGCTTCAAGTAGGACTGTATGACGATGCCAACGTTCTGATACTCACCGAACACGCTGTAGAACGCTTGTAGCGTTCGCTCTGTGTAGTCAGAGTGCTCCATGTCGATTCGGACAAAATTCCCCAGCTCATCAGCCTTCCCGACGATGCGCCGGAGGTTATCCGTACAGAATTCCGTACTGATATCAAGGCCGAGCTGCGTCAGTTTGAGCGAAATCGTCGTTTGAGCTGCACTGTGCTCTATGAGTTCCAGGCTTTCAGCATATTCCGCCGTCGCACGCTCCGCCTCTACCCGTTCGGAGACACTCTCTCCAAGCAGGTCGAGTGTGACGCGAAATCCCTGACGATTAAGCTCGGCAGCAACGTCCAGCGCATGTTTGTGGTCGTCGCCGGCAACGAACCGTGAGGCGGCGCTGCGCGAGAACGGGAGCTTGAATAACAGGTCGCGAACGTCGTCTCGTTCGCTCATCCAGAGGAGCGTGGGTCGTAGCATCAGTCAGTGCGGGGTCGGTCAGCTGGCGAGTTCTGCTGCGCGTTCGCGCAGTTCGCCGATGCCGAACATGGAAATTACCTGGAATCCCGCTTCGGCGATCGCTTCGCTTCCGCCCTCTTCTCGATCGACGGCGGCGAGGACGCCCACGATAGAGCCCTGTGCGGCCTTGATCGCTTCGCACGCCTGTAGAGCGGATCCTCCAGTCGTAATCACGTCTTCGACGACCACGATGCTGGCCCCTGGCTCAAAGCAGCCTTCAATCTGCCGTCCTGTACCGTGTTGCTTTGCCTGTTTGCGCACCGAAAAAGCATTGATCGGTTTACCGCGACGGAAACTCTCGCCGGCAACGGCATAGGCGATCGGATCGGCGCCCATTGTCAATCCGCCTATCAGGTCGGGTTGCCAACCTGCATTGGCCAGATACTCGCAGCCGACTTCTCCGAGTAATACCTGTCCTTCTGCGTGCATGGTCGTCGTGCGGCAATCGATGTAGAAGTCGCTCTTCCGGCCTGATGCGAGCGTGAAATCACCGAGCCGAAACGATCGCTGGACGAACAGGTCCAGCAAGCGATCACGTGCAGTCACGGCATGTCCCGAAGATCTTGATCTGTCTTGTAATCGGTTCGAATCCGGATTCTCGTACAATGCTTTCAAGCACACTCTCCAGAGCTTCTTCTCGGAACTGTGTAACCTCTCCGCACACGGAACAGATCAAGTGATCGTACTGGGCGGCTCCTACTGTCATCTGGTACCGGCGGAATCCTTCATCAAAATCGTGCTCGGTTGCGAGCCCGAGTTCGACCAGCAGGGCCAACGTCCGGTAGACGGTGGCCTTGCCGATCTGATAGTCACGATCCAGAAGCTCGGTCTCCACTTCGTCAGCAGACAGATGCTGGGTGGACTCGAACAGTACTCGCGCAATCGCTTCACGCTGGTGCGTGAACGGCAGTTCGTGTTCGCGCAGTTCGCCCCGGAGTACTTCCATCATGACCGCCGCACAGCCGAGCGGCGGTCGAGTCGGTACGATGCTGGAGGCTATGGTCATTGTTCGGTAGGCATCTGTTGATCCAGCTTGGCGTCAATGGAAAGCCGCGCATCACGGGTCTGCCCGGAAGCGGCCATATTCTCAATCGGATGAGAATGTATCCGGCTGCCCGTCAGGACTCAACAGGCTACCAGCGGTTGCGGGTGGCACTCGCTTATGCATCTTGGGGTTTAAGATAAGTGTTAGCTGTCGGCACAAAATATGAATTCAACGCAGGGTATCATCAGGATGAGACATAGTTCCATGTGGGTCACAGTTGCGGTCGTTGTGTTGGGCATCTCGGCATGCGGCAGTTCTGGCGACGCAGCTGCCGAGTCGCCGCCCAGTGTGTTGTCTACCGAGCGCAACCGGCAAGAGACATCGGGGCAGGCGAGGCCGGGTGACGGGGGCCTGGTACGTACGGTGGATATGACTGTAGGAGCAGTGGCTATTACCGTCGAAATTGCTGACACGCCCGCATTACGCGAGCGCGGTCTGATGGGTCGGGATTCGCTTCCTGAGAATCACGGGATGCTATTTGTTTATCCGGACGCGCAAATCCGTTCGTTCTGGATGCGCAACACGCCTATTGCCCTCGACATCGCTTTCGTGGACGGCAACGGCTCAATCATCAACGTTGCGACCATGATACCAAATTCAGACGACAGTACCCTGTCGGTCAGCCCGGCCATGTACGCTCTTGAGATGACAGCAGGCTGGTTCGAGAAAAACGGTATTGGGGCCGGTGCAAGTGTCCAGTTCTGAATCGGAGCACGGTGAAACCATGTCCAGTGACGGCTTTCGAGATGAGCAGGATTCGATGGGATCAATGCAGATTCCGGTCGATCGGCTGTATGGGGCACAAACCGAGCGAGCGCGCCGGAATTTTCCGATAAGCCGACTGAGATTCAGCCGGAAATTCATTCGGGCGCTCGGGACTATCAAACGCGCGGCGGCCGAGACAAATCAGGACCTTGGTCTGCTCGACGACAAGATCGCCGCCGCGATTCGTGATGCTGCGGAAGAAATGCGGGACGGCAAGCTGGACGAACACTTCGTTCTCGACATTTTTCAGACCGGATCCGGGACCTCGACCAACATGAACGCTAATGAGGTCCTATCAAATCGTGCCATTCAGTTGCTGGGCGGAGAAGTGGGCTCGAAGGTGCCCGTACATCCAAACGATCATGTCAACATGGGGCAGTCCAGCAATGACGTGATCCCGACGGCCCTGCATGTAGCAGCTTTGACCGCGATCGAAGAAGATCTTCTGCCTGCCCTGGAACACCTCCGCGAGGCTCTGGCCTCAAAGGCTGACGAATTTGACGCGATCCCCAAGGCTGGCCGTACGCACCTGCAGGATGCGACACCGATTCGGCTCGGGCAGGAATTCGGCGGCTACGCAAGCCAGATCGAGCACGGGATCCGCCGGCTCGTGAATACCCGGCAGAGTCTCTCCGAGTTGGCGATTGGAGGAACAGCCGTCGGTACCGGAATCAATACGCACCATGAGTTTGCTTCCAGGGTCACTGAACACATCAGCGATTTGACTGGTATTCACTTCACCGAGGCCGCCAACCACTTTGAGGCGCAGTCCGCCCGTGACGCTGCGGTAGAGGCCAGCGGCATGTTGAAGGTCGTGGCCTGTAGTCTGATGAAGATCGCCAATGATCTTCGGTGGCTGGCGTCGGGCCCGCGCACCGGTCTTGCAGAGATCCAACTTCCCGAGCTCCAACCCGGATCGTCCATCATGCCGGGCAAGGTCAATCCGGTAATGTCTGAGATGCTGACGATGGTTGCAGCCCAGGTGATGGGGAATGACGTGGCGATCACGATCGGTGGTGAACGCGGCAATTTTGAACTGAATGTCATGATCCCGATAATCACCCACAATCTTCTCGAGTCGATTGAGATTCTTGCGACCGGCTCGAGGGTGTTTGCGGATTCTTGCGTTACCGGGATCACGGCGAACGAGCAGCAGTGTCGTCGTAATGCCGAATCAACTGCGGCACTCGCCACAGTGCTGGCACCCCGGATCGGTTATGACAAGGCGGCCGAGGTTGCGAAACGGTCGCTCAAGGAAGAAAAAACGTTGCGCGAGGTAGTGCTCGAAATGGAGTTGATGACGGCCGAGGATCTAGACGTTCTACTGGACTTCGACGCGATGACGCGGCCGGGAGTGTCCTAGGCGGGCTTCTAGTCTTTGCCGATCAGCCGGGAGCGACCTGAGGTGAGCAGGTTTGCCCGGCGAGAATCGATGGCGTAGACGATCGGATTATCTGCTCGCCTAACGAGCACGTCACTGCGGTTTGGGATTGAGGCAAACAGCAGCGAAATCGGCGGTGCGTTCGGCAGTTCGGGCTCAAGGTATAACTCCAGAATCGCACTCGGCTGGTCGAAATCGACCGCGAATACAAACGAATCTGCCGGGAATCCTGTTGTACGCAGGTCGGCCACTGACTCGAGCAGCAAGCGCATCACCATGGTGTCGGCTGCCGTTCCATTTACCAGCCATGCCCTTGTCTCGTCCCGGCTAACGGCAACGGGTCGGCTGGAACCCCGACGAATCACGATCCTGGCCAGAGCCGCGGTATCTATGGCCACTATTGTCGGATCACGCCAGCGAAACTCCGCGCGGTCGAGATCCTGAATCGCCGATTCCGGGACAACGAAAACCTCTGGTTGGTCTGGCAGACGAATGAACCTGCCCTCAGGTCCCGAACCACCCAATAGCAACACCGCATCAGGATCTGTTGCCGGGCCAAGCTCAACTCGAGTGGCCAATTTTGCGGACACGCCCATTCTCTCGTGCGTGCCAGGATTCTGCGCGACGAGGCGGGCCTCGGGAAGCGTGTCCAGCTGTGCCAGCAGGTCCTCAACGAGTGAGTCTGTCGCGGGGTACCCATTTACTGTCCAGCCCTCGGCGGCCAGCTGCAACTGGATGACGGGCGCATCCGGGGGGGTGATTCGAATCTCCGATACACTCAGCTCGATCTGTGAGCCCAGATCAAGGAACTCCCCCGACGATGATCCGCGGTCGCGCACAGAAAGCCAGACGGCAGACAGGGCTGCGAGAACCCCGAATACGAACCCGAGTTGCCGTCGAGTCACTGCGCGTCGCTTTCCTTGCTCATCGGGGACCAAACTCGACTAGCAAGTTTTCGGCGGCGCATCAGGCGAAAGAAGCCTAGCAACACCAGCAGGAGTGGCACACCAATCAGACTGGCGTATCGGGCCCTGTTACGAGCTGCGATCGACGAGTAAAGCAAGGGCGGCGCCTGTCTTTCTTTCGCCCGAATTCCGATCAGAGATTCATCGCGTGCAAGCCAATCGATGGCATTGCGAGCGAAAGCTGCATTTCCCGGGCTGGCGGCAAGAAAACGATTGGTAATGAGATCAGCGTCCCCAACCAGAATGATCCGCCCAGCTGTCGCCGGTGCGCCAGCCGATTCACGCGGAAACACAGCTGCTGCGACCGGGCGAGGCCGGAGGTCAGCAGCGAGTGAGGTCCAGTCAAAGCTGGGGTCCCACGGGAACGGGCCTGTCAGTACTCCGCCAAATTGACTCGTAGCAAGAAGCGGAGTGACCGTACTCGTATCGGCCCCCGAGAGATCGAGGGGGCTTACCCAGCCCATAGCGATCCCCGTCAGGCCGGCTACGGTTGCGTGGGTCGAAACCGGCAGCGTGATCGGCCAGAGAGGATAAGGCCGCCGAACTTGCTGACCGGTCTCTGTTTCCTGAGTGACAGGGAAGTTCGACTGCATATCGTACGCGGCTCCGTCCGCTACGCTCACAGCATAAGGCGCGAGAAGCGCGTCGAGCTCCGGATGACTGGCCGAATCGGCCAACATCTGCCCTGGAGAGATCTCAAACTGTTCGAAGAGCAACATCAGGTTGCCCCCGTTGTTTACGAATTGACGCAACTCTGACCCTGCGGCCGGAGTCAGTGGTTCGGTCGGGCCAGGGACTACCATAACGGTTACTGAATCAGGAATCGCAGCAGAATCTGCGGCCAGATCAACGCTGACAACCGAGTAGGTGGTGCCAATCTGGCTTACGAAGCCAGCCAGATCCGTGTCGTGGCCCGGCCCTCCGAATCCACCCATCAATCCGACAACCGTTGTCCGCGATCGGATCATGGCCAGAATTGAACTGGTCAGTTCATATTCAAGATTCTCCGATCGTTGAATGACGGGTACGATTTCCAGCCCGTCAGCGAACTGAAGCGCGATGCCCAGATACCCCTGGCGAGACTGGAACTCGTCCTCTCCAAGGACCTGCCATTCGACCGGCGGAATGCCAAGGCCCTCGGCTTCCGCACCGGCGTCATTGCCCACTGCTGGAATCAGGCGTTCGATCCGCACCAGGTTGCCGCCCGCTGACGCGTAATCGGCCAGCAAGTCCTCAACGTCTCGCTTCAGCGCCTCTGCCTGGGCAGGCAGGTCGCGTGAGGCGAAGAATCGTATCGTAACAACGTCATCCAACTCGCCAAGTAGCGAACGCGTGGGCTCGGACAGCGTGTAGGCGCCTCCCGGCGTCAGGTCCCAGCGACCCCGTATATGACGCCCCAGGAGGTTTACTACGATGCAGATCGCGAGGATTCCGAGAACACCCAACTGAAGCTTCCGGAATCTTGTGCCCGTAGGATTCCGGCGCCCGCGGTGCACGAGCAGGTAGGCCAGGCTGAGAAACGCCAGCGTGACGGTCAGGAAGTAGGCAATGTCCCGCAGGTCGAGGACGCCACGAGTGATGTTCGAATGGTGGGAAAGCAGCCCCAGACGTTGGGCGATGGTCGCCACGACTGGAGGCAAACCCTGGAGGACTACCGGCAGGTTGAACGCCATCAACAGGAATGTCACGGTTGTAGCAATGATAAAGGCCGTGATCTGATTGCGGGTCGTTGCCGACGCCCACAATCCGATGGCCACCAGCGCACCGCACAACAACAGAGTCCCGACATATTGGGCGACCGCTGGTCCGATGTGCGGTTGTCCTCCCGCGGCGATGGCAAACCAGGCCGCGACAGTTCCCATGAGTGCCACGCTCAGGAAACCGAGCATGCCAAAGAACTTGCCGAGCAAGTACTCCGACTCACGGATTGGCTGGGCGAGAACCAGCTCCATCGTTCCCCGCGCCCTGTCTTCGGCGATGGACCGCATCGTCATGGCCGGTACGAAGAACAGCAGGAGCCAGGGCATGAGACCAAACATCGGGCGCAGGCTGGCCTCTGCCGTGACAAGCACAGTTCGGAAGAAAAAGAAGAAGTTTGCCGCAAGGAAGACGACGAGCAGGATATAGGCCGTCGCCTGGTCGAAGTATCCGCGAAACTCGCGTGAAGCGACGGCTAAGACGCTTCGGCCGCTCATGATCCCGACTCCGTCAGTTGACGGAACACGTCCTCAAGATCCTCGTGCTCCCGTCGGAGTTCCCACAGCGTCCAATTGCGATCACGAGCCAGCCCGTACACATCGGGGCTCGGGTCTTCGTTGTTGGCCCCGGAGACCAGGAATCGCGGCCGTTCTCCCTGCTCACTGGACGGCGTGACTCGGGCGACCGACGACAGCCCCTCCAGGGCGGCCAGCGCCTCGTTGGCATCGGCTTCGAGTTCGACGGTTACCCGGACGCCGCTGTCACCAGACAATACGGAGTCAACGGTCCCATCCGCGATCAGTTTTCCGTCATTAATGATCAACAAGCGAGTGCACGTCGCCTGGACCTCCCGCATCACGTGGGTGCTGAGAAGAACTGTCCTGTTCGCACCGAGATGGGTGATGAGACTTCGGATCTCGACGCGCTGATTGGGATCCAGGCCCTCCGTCGGCTCGTCCAGTACCAATATGTCAGGTTCGGATAGAATCGCCTGGGCAAGTCCCGTTCGCTGGCGGTATCCCTTCGACAACTGATCGATCGGACGATAGAACATGTCGCCAATACCCGTCTGTTCGACGGCCCGGTCGATTCGCGTGCGAAGGTCGCGCCCGCCCAGGGCCCGGAGACTGCCCATGTATTCCAGAAACTCAGCCACGAGCATATCGCCATACAGCGGATTCGTTTCGGGCAGGTAGCCGATTCGACGTCGCGACTCCAGAGGAGCATCCGTGATCGACACGCCATCAATCTCGACAGTTCCGGTGTCTGGCTCCAGTGCCTGGGCGATCATTCGCATGGTGGTCGTCTTCCCAGCTCCGTTCGGACCCAGGAAACCAACGACTTCACCGCGACCGATGGAAAACGACACGCCGTTGACGGCGTGCACGTCACCGAAACTCTTCGAAACGTCTTGTAAACGGACCAGCGACATGGCGCCTCGTTATATGTGGAAAAGAGCGGCAAAGTATACCGGGCCTGCATGGTGTCAACCTTGCTTCCGGTGGTCGTTTTGGCGAACCTTATCTACTGGACGCTATGCGCGGAGCAACCATCTTCGGGCGGGTGTCTTCATGCATTTGTGGGCGGGCGTCTTGCTCAGCCCAATCGCCAGCAACAATCACGAAGTGGAATTTCGCGATGCGAATGGTACTAGCAACAGATGACGGGTTGGTTCTCATTCGCTGGTTGGCAGGAGAGCGAGCCGCCACGGTGGTATCCAGGGAATTTGAGGGATACCGGGTGACCGCGCTGGCCGGATCTCCCGGATCGCTTTACGCGGTGATCCCGGATCTCGGAGTGCACCGATCCGATGATGGGGGTGGCTCGTGGGCCAGGTTGGCGAGCCTGTCTTCCGGGATCAAACCCCTGGTGCTGTCGCTCCTGCCATCGGGCGACCTGCTCGTCGGGACCGAGCCGGCTGGCCTGTCCCGATCTGCTGACGCCGGAGCTTCCTGGGCCGACCTTCCGGGATTTGGCAGGTTGGGCGAGACAGAATCGTGGTCGGACTATGGCAATCGATCTGCCCACGTGCAGGCCCTTGCGTTTGATGTCCACGACGCCGCGCGCCTGTATGCCGGCGTGGAAATTGGCGGTGCATACAGGAGTGACGATAACGGGACTACCTGGGTTGGCGTAAACCACGGCGTGTATGACGATATCCATGATTTTGCAGTAGATCCTCGAGACGGAAGCCGGCTATTCGCAGCAACGGGTGGCGGCTTGTACGTAAGCGCCGATCGTGGTGCTGACTGGCGCCCGGCATCCGGCGAGGTAGGAGAGAAGTACTGTACGCGACTTCTGGCTGTTTCCCGCAGCCGTGCGGCAGATTCTTCGGAGACACTGTTTCTCGTTGGCACAGCCGAGGGCCCTCCATCCACCTGGGGAAAGCTGGACAGTAAGGCTGGCGGCCTGCTCTGGGTCAGCCGGGATTCCGGTTCGACGTGGGCTGATCTGGGCCCGAAAGGTCTGAAGGGCGGGAGTCCCGCGACAGCATTGGCCTCCGATTCCGCAGATCCCGCTTCCGTATTGGTTGGAACTTCGAGCGGGAGTCTCGTGCATGGGAATCTCGTCGATGATCGCTGGCACCGGCTCCTCTACGGGTTGGGAGCGGTCAACGCCATCTTCGTGGCTTGAGTTCGATGTCTATTCCATGCGTGTAACCGAAATCTTTCATTCGATTCAGGGAGAATCCTCCTTCGCCGGCCAGCCGTGCGTCTTCGTCCGTTCGACCGGTTGCAACCTGCGTTGTACGTGGTGCGATACGGCCTATGCCTTCCACGGAGGAGTGGATATGGCCGTTGGCGAGATTGTGCAGGAGGTGGAGAAGGTCGGAGGAGCCTGCCGCCTGGTTGAATTGACGGGCGGAGAGCCTCTGCTTCAGCACGATATTGGCGATCTGGCCACGGCACTAATTGCCGCAGGATACACGGTGCTATGTGAGACCAGCGGGAGCTTGCCCGTGGATCGCGTCCCGGATGCGGTAATGAAAATCGTTGATTTCAAGTGCCCCGGGAGCGGCGAAGTTGAATCTAATGACTGGACGAATCTCGACCGTCTGTCGGCGGAGCGCGACGAACTCAAGTTCGTTATTTGCGACCGCGCTGATTATGAGTGGGCCAGGAAGCAGTTCAATGAACGCTCCCTGGAGCGGTTTACCGTCCATTTTGCTCCTGAATTCGAGAGCATGAATCGCCGGGATCTCGCGTCATGGATCCTGGCCGACGGCCTTTCCGTCCGCCTCCAATTGCAGCTCCATAAGTTTGTCTGGGACCCGCAAACCAGAGGTGTCTGAGCCCCATTTCACACCTGCAAAAGAGTGCTGTTGACACATGGGTAATACTACGGTAAACTTCTTTTGACAGGTAATTTGTATTTTAAGATCCGAGTGTCGTTATTAACCAATTTCGTTTAATGCAAATAGTGCAAACAGAGTCTTCGAAGTGGTCCCGCAACCACACATCGAAAGACGCCTGATTACAGCAAGGTGGAGGACACCATGGGCTCGTCGCATATCGTCAGGTCGATCACCTGTATTCTGGGAATGTTCATTCTTGTTGCAGGGTGTACGGATACGGAGACCATCTTCGTCGAGCGTGAACTGTTCGAGGACCCACCCGCAGCGGCTTCAGGATACCTGGGGTACGGGACCGAAGACGCTCAGGCCGCGAAATTCACAGCGTGCGGCAATTGCCATATCGGCGTGCAGAGTGAGTGGGCGCAAACAGGGCACTCTGGTGCATGGGATGGGCTCCAGGACAGCGGTCATGCACAATCGTTCTGCGAAGCATGCCATGCAGTCAGCGAGATCGGCAACTCCGCCGAGGGCGACGTGGCATGGACTGCTACTGCAGAACCTCGCTATCAGGACGTGCAGTGCGAGAGCTGCCATGGTCCGGGTGCGGGCCATGTCTCGAATCCGGGAGCCTTCCAGCCGCTCGCTTCGATCAAAGTCGATGTTGACCTTGAGAACGGTTGCGGCGAGTGCCACGAGGGTTCGCACCATGGATTCGTCGATGAGTGGGCACAGTCGCAGCACGGCCCGAATGAGAGCAGTGCGTATGCGCGCGGCAATGCGAGCTGCCAGTCCTGCCATGAGGCGCGTGGTGCTCTCTTGGCCTTCGGCGTCGACACGGAATACCTGGAAAAGGATGGGGTAGAAAACCTGCCTATCGTGTGTGCTGTGTGCCACGATCCACATAGCGCGACAAACGAACACCAGCTTCGGTTCCCGATTGATGTGGCGGATGTCGAGAACAACCTTTGCATGAAGTGCCATCATAAGCGCGCGGTAATCGACCCCGGCCGGACGTCCAGCGGACCGCACTCACCACAGGGACCCCTGCTGCTCGGTGTAGACGTCGGTTGGATTCCGCCGAACTTCGACACAAACATTGTGCGCGGAACACATGGATCGGCACAGAACGAGAAACTTTGCGTCACCTGCCACGTGTTCGCCCGCGAGATCACGGATCCGCTCACCGGCGACTTCGTGCTCAGCTCGAAAGGCCATCTGTTCAAGCCGATCCCGTGCCTGGATCCCGTCACCGGGGTTCCGCTCGCAACTGATTGTGACGTAGCCGACCGGTCATTCGCATCCTGCACCGAAGCCGGATGTCACGGCGACGAGACGGTGGCACGCACCGTGTACTCGCTTGCGACGGCTCGTATCGCGGGTCTGGTGGCCGATCTCGACGCCCAGTTGGCACTTGTAGACCCGTTGGAGTTCGACAGAGACGATGAAGTGATAACGGTGGCGGAGGGTGCGTTATTCAACCAGAAGCTGGGCGAGATTACAAGCTCGGCAATTCACAACCCGTTCCTGACCGAAGCCCTGCTTCTCGGCAGTATGGTTGCGGTCGAGGACGAGTACGGAATTGCTCCGCGGATTCTGCCATCGGAGCTGGCTCTCCGGATGAGTGAGATCACGCGCTGACGCACTCACACGACTGAATGCAGGAGCCGGGTGGCCAACAACTGCCCGGCTCCTTTTTTTTGCAGGTAGCAGCCAGTAATATCTCTTTCACGTGTTGAATTGACCGGGAGCCATTCGGCGGAGGTGCAACACAGTGCCACCGAAGCTGCTGTCCAAGTTGAGCTCAAACGACTTGCTGCTCGTCGGCGTCCTCGTCTTCTCACTGACGTTGGGATTCCTGATCGTTAGCGCGTACTTCATGCCGAGCCAGCAGTTGGAGATCCCGCGTCTGCAGCCCGCCGTTCGGGTGGCGGATGTGGACAATTTCCCCGTAGGTACGAGCCGGCGAGTGAGTTGGGGGGATCGCCTGATCCTGGTCGTGCACCGGACCAGGGGCGAGTACTTCGCGGTCCAGGGCACGGCATCGAGCGACGGATGCTTGCTGCATTGGGATGCCGACGCCATGAGGGTCGTATCTCCCTGTTCGTACGTCGTGTACGATTTGAGTGGCAACGTAATGGTGGGTCTCACGACGAAGCCACTCGCGCAGTACCGCGTATTCGAGCGCGAGGCTGTCGTCTACGTAGCTGAGGCCGATCATGGTTCGTAGAGCGCTTTCTTACATCGGGTCCGCCCTGTCCCAGACATATCAGGCGGTCAAGGCGAGCACCGACGCCAGCGTACTCGGGGCCGCGCGTTTCCTCGGCCTCCTCTACGGACCCATCGATCGCAGTCTGCCGGTGGATCAGGCACTCAAGAAAACTCTCCGGTACCGGCTGGCTCCGCATGTGGGATGGCGTCACTCGCTCGGCGGTATCGCATACCTGTTGTTCGTGATACTCGTCGCCACCGGCGTGATGCTCGTGTTCTACTACCGGCCGTCGCCCCAGGAGGCACACGCAAGCGTTCAGCACATCGTGTCTGATGTAGCGTTCGGATGGTTGGTCAGGGACGTACACGCGTGGTCGGCCAACCTCATTGTGATCGCGTTGATCCTCCATATGGGCAGGGTATTCGTCGAGGCATCCTACAAGCCGCCTCGGGAGACCAATTGGCTCATCGGTCTGCTGTTGATGGTGGTCGTGTTTCTGTTCGGTGCAAGCGGATATCTGCTTCCCTGGGATCAGTGGTCGTATTGGCTCGTAGCCGAGATCACGCACGCCATGGAAGGCCTCCCGCTGTTCGGCGCGACCATGGCGGATGCTGTTCGCGGAGACGAAGTCGTATCTGGGGCCACGCTGAGCAGGTTCTTCGCGTTGCACGTCGTACTGCTGCCGTGGATCGCCGCGGCGCTACTCGTGTACCATTTCACCCTCGTGCGGCGACGCGGAATCGCTCCCCCCATGAGCATACCGGGTGACGCGCCGAAGGGCGCCGCGGGCCTCGGCGTGCCCTTCTTCCCGACTCAGCTGTTGCGGTCGCTGATCGTCTCGAGTCTGGCGGCCTTCTTCCCCCGCCCAGTCGGTGATCCGGCGGACATTTCCACCGTCCCCGAATCGCTTGTGACAACATGGCTGTTGGCCGACGTCGCCCGTGCGCTGATCCGCTACGTTGGTCCATGGCTGTTTATCATCCTGCTGGTCCTGCTCGGTGGGCTTGCCGTCCTTCCGCTGTTCGACCGCCGTCCGGCGCGACAGCTACGCGATCGCCGGATTGCTCTGCTGCTTGGAGCCGTGTTCTTCCTGA
>JBDHMQ010000018.1:0-14067 GCA_039656095.1 Gemmatimonadota bacterium
CTTCTTCGCTGCCCTTTGATTCGTCCTGCGCCTGAGCCGTGGAAGGCAAAGCGATCCCAATCCCTGCGGCTACAAGCAGGGCAGCCCTGAAGAACTTCGTCATGGTCTACTCCTGGAATTGATGTCTGATTAACACAGGCGACCTCGCCTCGATCAACGTCCCGGCCTCTTTCCTCCCGTGATAAACAAGGGCGCTGTTTCGAATCCTTCCATTTCCTCTTCGTTCAACGGCACGACCGCTAGGAGGTAGACCACGCCCTGCTGAATATCGAAATCCAGGGGCTTGAAGATCGTGTTGATCTTGTCCTTGCCTGACCGGAGTTCACGCATCAGCGCGTGGGCGGGGAGAAGGACGGGAGCAGGTATTCTGACATCGGCCGGCACCTCCTCTTCGTCTGACAACCAGGTACCCCGTTCGGGATACTTCTGGTCTGCCAGATCGTCTATCTCCGGGTCCTCAAAAGCGGGTTGGACCAGGGCCATTGCCGTCGGGCGTCCGTCTTCAATCCGCGCACTCACAAGAGCTAGGCCTGAAGTCTGCTCTCCCTTGTATGTGAGCCGGACGGCCCGGAACAGGTCCTCGCCTGCGACGCCCCCCTCCGCGATCTGCTTCCGCATGCTGCTCGACACCTCAAGGGACGCTTGCGCCTTGATCGCCACATTGGCAGCGGCGGCGGCCAGGGCCACGATCAACAGCAACGGAGCCATCAAGCGGAACGTCTTTGTGCGCGCGCTCACAGGATCACCAGTTCGACACGACGGTTTTGCTGCTTACCTTCGGGTGTGTCGTTGCCGGCGGTCGGGTTGCTTTCGCCGAAGCCAGCGGCTTCCAACCGGCTCGCATCGACACCGTATGTGTCAATCAGGAACTGCATCACAGCCTCGGCTCTCCGTCCGGACAGCTCGAGATTGTGTGCGTCGTCGCCATCGGAATCTGTGTGGCCCTCGATGGCGATCCGCAGATCGGGGTGATCCACCAGCATGTCACCGATCTCTTCAAGAGTCGGTGTAGATTCCGGCTGGATCTGGTCACTGTTTACGCCGAACAAGATCCCATGGGTGGCCACTCGGCCCTTCTCCAGGAGGTCGTCGTACAGGTCTCGGCCGCCCGCTGCCAGGTGGATGTTACCGATGTAAATCGGTCGGTCGTCCCGTCCCCACATTTCGAACGTGATTCGATCGCCACGTACGAGTTCCACACGGGGAGCGTTGGAAATGCGTCGCTCGTTGATGAACGCTTTCACGTGAGCACCGTCGGCCATGATGCGCGCGGTGACGATCTCGTCGCGCATGCGCTCGTCCTCTACCGTGGATAGCGGTTCGCGATCACGCCAGATTCCCGATCCGCGCCAGTTACCGAAGTCGAATCGGGCTCCCATGTAGCTGTCCCGGCTGTTCCGAGGCGCTTCTTCCGTCGTAATCACCGTGCCGGATTGCATGGTGGGATCATGGATGTCGAACTCGAGCGTGAACTGCTCAGGAACTTCACCGTCCAGCAGAATTGCGAACTGGCTTTCACCGGTCACGCGCAGCAGCAACCGGTCTTCCCACTCCACGAGCTCCATGTTACCGCTGACCCATTCCAGTCGGCGCGGAAAGTCGCCGGCTTCGTCCTCGGAGAAGTCGTCGACGTAGAGGGCCTCTTCGCCGGGGACAAAATCGTAGTTGGCCCAGACGTCTGATCCGGGAATCGCCGCTGCATCTTCGACCGGAGACTCTCCCATCATCTCTGCGGCATCGGCAGGGTCGGTGACCAGAGCGCCGTCTCCGTCGGTAATGACTTCGCCATCGTAGTCGACGAGGTACACATCCTCGCCATTATCCTCCGCCGACTGAATGCATTCGAGATCGTTAAACACGCAGGAGACACCGTCGCGGACCATGCGATCCACCTGGCTCATGGTCTCGTCCTCGGCTGCTTGCGCCGCCGTGTCCTTCAGCTTCTTGAGGATTTGAGCGTCGGCCTGCCGTGGAGTGACACAAACCAGGGCGAGCAACGCCAGGCCAACAGCAAACAGACGAGCATTCGAATGGCGTGACATGGATACCTCTCCGGAAGTGGTTTCGAGTTCGCCTAGAAAGCGAGAGAACCGCTCAAAACCCGCCATCGAAGATGAGATCAGTCCAGGGCTGCCTCGATCGTATCGAGCGCCTGCCGGCACTCGTCGGCGAAACGACCCGCTGCTGCGATTTCCGCCGCTTCGAGCATTTGCACCGCAGGCCTGAGGATATTCAGCGCTTCATTCGTGCGTCCCATTCCGTGTAGAGCGCGTCCATGTCGGCAGCGCGCCACGGACGTCGCGTAATGTCCCGCGGGGAGCGTGGCTTTGAGAATTTCGGCCGCGAGGGCGGCGGCCGGTGCGGCACCTTCAAAGTCACCGGTTGCCAGCCGGATTTCGGACAGGGTCAGAAGCGGGAAAGCCGTCAGGTAGTGGTCTCGGCCGTAAAGTTGATCGTAGAGCTCGAACGCTCTTGATACGAGGCTGTCGGCCTCCCGGTATTGACCCTGCCTATTGAGTAGCGAACCCAGGTTCTGAATGGATGCGATCGTCAGCTCGCTCGACTCGCCGCCTTTGCGCATACGAATCTCCAGTAATTCACGAAGCGCGACTTCCGCTTCGTCCAGTCTGTCCAATTCCTGCAGGAGGATGGCGTAGTTGTTAAGTGAGTTGAGATACTGGACGTGCTCGGCGCCCAGGTTTCGTTCAAGTACGGGCAGAGCCTGGTGGTAGTTGGTGGCGGCCTCACCAGTTTCGCCAGCGTCCTTCAGTGACCGGGCAAACTTGATCCGGAGGATCGCTGTGGACGGATGATCGGGCCCCAGGGCCGGCTCGACGATAGCCAGCGCCTCACGAGAAGTCTCCAGCGCCTCGCCGCTTCGACCCAATTCGCTATATGCGTCACCGAGGTGCCCCAATGCGCTTGCGAAGATTTCCGCTGATACCTCCTCAGCAGACGATCGACAGATTTCGACGGCGGCCTCCAGGTAAGCCACAGATTCCTCGAGGCGTCCCATGTGATTAGACGTAACGCCCAATGATTCGAGGGTCTGGGCTACCTCCAGGCTCTTCGAACCGAACAGCCTCGTGTTAAGATCCAACTGCTTTTGAAACAGCGTGATCGACGAGTCTCGATCGACTACAACTGCCGTGAGCTCCGCAACGTACCACAAAGATGCCGCAGCTTCGGCGGATTCCTCACCGTACAAGGAGCGATCGAGGGCGAGCGTTTCTTCCCACACCGGAAGCGCATCCATCGGGACATCTAGGTTGTATAGGATCTCTCCGATGTTGTGCAGCAAAGTCGCCTGCAAAACCGGCTGATATTCCAGTTCTGTCCGGGCGCGCTGGACACCGTCCAGCAGCGCCTCGCGCATCGTGATGTCTTTCCCACCTGTCGAACCGGGCTCGGCGTACGGATCGGGACTGCGATACAGCTCGACGAGGAAGCGGGAGACCTCTTCGGCCTTCGCGGCTTCCTGCTGCGCGAGGTTGCGCTCGGTCTCAAGCTCGCGGCCATATCGAACCAGCGTCACGCCATACACACTGAGCAGCAGTACGAGAGTCGCGGCCGCCGTCAGGGCCCATGCGTTTCGCTTTACAAACTTGCCGAGTCGGTATGTCCGTGACTCCTTCCGAGCCGAAATCGGGTGCCCGTCCAGATGACGGCGGACGTCCTCTACCATCTCGATGGCCGAGCCGTACCTGCGGCTGGGCTCCTTCCTCAGCGCTTTCAAAATGATGACGTTGACGTCACCGCGCAGTCGCTTGTTGTATGTGCTGGGCCGAGGTGGAACGCTCGTGGTGATGACCTCCGCCATTGCTGCGGCAGAGGACGTGGACACTTCGTACGGTCGCTGACCCGTGAGCAGACGGTACAGAAGGACCCCGAGTTGGTAGACGTCCGATGCCGTCGTGATCGGGTCGCCCCGGACCTGCTCCGGGCTCGCGTATTCGGGTGTGAGTGCCCGGAAGCCCGTGTGCGTGACAGTGCTGTCACCGGATGCCGCGTCCGGATCGAGGAGCTTTGCGATTCCGAAGTCCAGCAGCTTCACCGTTCCGTCTGGTGTCACCAGGATATTGGACGGTTTTAGATCACGATGTACAACGAGGTTTGCGTGGGCATACTGGACGGCGCGTCCCACATCCATGAACAGGCGCAGGCGTTGTTCGATCGTGCAGTTCTGAGACTTGCAGTACTCGGTGATGGGCAGCCCATCCACATGCGCCAGGGCCAGGTAGGGAAGACCGTCCGGTGTCGCTCCGCCGTCCAGCAGACGGGCGATGTTTGGATGGTTGAGCGACGAAAGAATCTGACGCTCCGCCAGAAACCGTCGGACCAGGTCATCCGTGTCCAGGCCTCGTCGCAGAAGCTTGAGGGCCACCTGCTGATCGAACTGCCCGTCAGCCCGTTCGGCCAGGTACACGCTTGCCATCCCGCCACGTCCAAGCAACCGAACGAGAAGCCACGGACCGACTCTCTCACCCGAGCGATCAGACACGTCTCCGGCTGCTGCCTCGCCAGTCATGTCCGGTTGCTGCTCGCTCCAGTTCGCGAGAGCATCCGGCCATACGTCGGCCGCGAGTGATTCGATGGATGATTCCAGAAAGCTCTCTGCTCGCGCATGGGAGCGAACAAGCCGCAGGACCGCCTGCACGAGATCAGAATCTTCGCCACCTTCTGCGAGCACGAAGCCCTCCCGCTCCTCGGCGGGAAGATCAATGGCTCGCGTGAAGATGGCGTCGACCTCGTGCCATCGTTCAGCCGTGCTGTCAGCTTTCATGTGTTCCTGTAGTTAGCTCAGCGCCTCGAATAGATAGGCCTTGGCCCGGGACCAGTCCCGTTCCACCGTGCGCAGAGAAGAGTCGAGTGCCTCAGCGGTGTCCTTCGCCGTCATGCCACCGAAAAACCTGCACTCCACAACCTGCTCCAGTCGGCTGTCATGTTCGGCCAGGGCGCGCAACGCCTCGTCGAGCTCCAGGAGCTCAATCGTGGACGTTTCGCCGCTCCCCGTCAGTTCGTCACTCAGCGGTATGTGTACCGCTCCCGCGCCCCTCTTCTGGGCCCTGGAACGGCGTGCGTAGTCGATCAGGATGTGACGGATTGCTCTGGATGCTGCAGCGAAAAAATGAGCTCGATCCCGCCATGTGGCGGTACCCTGGGGGACCAGCCGGAGATAACACTCGTGTACCACAGCGGTCGTATTCAGGGTGTGACCCTGGCGTTCGTCCCTCAGCCGGGCGTGGGCGATTCGACGTAGATCGTCGTAGACCCGGTCGATGAGCCTGTCGAACGCTGCATGGTTTCCACCGGAACAGGCCGCAAGCAGCTGCGTGACCTCTCCATCACCCTGGTGCGAATCCGCCAAGCCGAGCCTCCTCCGCATTGTCGGACCGGGGAATCGAGCCCCGGCAATGTTGAACATCGCCAGACAATACGTCGGCCTTGGGGGGAGTCAAGCAAAGGAAGTCATCTGTGCAATCGAGGAACCAGCTTTCCCACACGCTTCCGGTATTCTTCGTACTCCTGCCCGAACTTCGCGACCAGTTCCATTTCTTCGCGTGGGATCACAAGAACCACGAGCATCACCAATCCGACTGCCGTGAAGGTGAGCATCCACCAGTTGCTTGCGATCAGGCTGTACGAAAAGAACAGAGTCATCGCTACGGTATAGAGCGGATGACGAATCCAACGGTACGGTCCGGTCATGATCAACTTGTGATCTTCTTTCGTCAGCACAGTCTCGGAAATGTTGCTACCGATCGCACGGAACAGTGACCACAGCAGTGGAATACAGACCATCCCCAATCCCACGCCGACCCAGCGGACCCAAACGGGCAACGTGACCGCCGACCAGGCCATCCAGCTCGGGTTGATCATATAGGCCAGGAAGGACAGCATGAGGGGCAGGGCCAGGGCTACCCGCAACAACATTGCTCCGGCACCTTCATTCCGTCTCGGAATCGCCTCTCCGGACTTTCTCGCCTTACCTCGATGGTACTTCGAGATTGCTCCGCTCATCACGAACAGGGCAACGAAAACCCACCTGAAGGCTTGCTCCGTGCTCATGCCGTAACCAGTAGCGCCGTTCCGTACATGAGCAGGAGGCCGAGCATGAGACCGACCGCGTTGAGTGGGGCGAGCGCACCGCCGTCCGTCTCGCGTTGCAGCATCAGACCGATCTCCAGCACGACCTGAAGAATCGCCCCAGCCCCGATGGCCAGAAAAAGCGTACCGGCGATGGGCGAGTACGAGAACCCTCCGATCCAGGTACCGGCGATCGTAGGCAGGCCCGCAACGGCGCCCATGCCGAGAAAATGACGGATGGGTGGCCGGCTTGATGCCGTTCGCGCGCTTTCGGCCGCTACGGGAGCAACGATCGCCAACCCTTCGGTCGTGTTGTGTACCAGGAAGCCGATCACGAGAAAGCTGCCCAGCGCGATCTCACCCAGGGCATAGGCGGATCCTATGGCCAGGCCTTCACCCAGGTTGTGCAGGCCGATTCCGATCGCGATCAGATAGGCCAGGCGAACGCCACCTGGCGCCGCCCGAGGTCCAGAGCCCCGTGACCGCCCGCCCCCGGCCAGCGCCCGCAGTGCGACCACGCTTCCGAGTACGCCGAGCAGTATCAGCCCAACTCCCTGATACGCGCTCGGCACAGCTGTCGCCGTTTCGAAGGCCTCGACGAGGGCGTCAACGCCCAGAAAGATGAGCAGGCCGATCGTCAGGCTGAGGAAGAAGTGAATCCAGCGCCGCCGGATCTGACGCATGAACGGGTACCACAGGATGCCGATCAGCACCGGAATCAGGCCGACATACACGCCCAGTATCGTGAACACGGTCAGAGAGCTGGCGTTGGCGCTGGGCGTCAGGGTCGCGACTTCCACAACATGGGTAAATGTCAGGCCGGTGGACGTGACGAGCGCGATTTCATGCGGATCGCCTTCCACCCACGGATAGGGTACGGAAATCACGGCCCGTCCGAGTCGCTGAATCGTGCGATCTCCCTGCATCGTGTGGGTCCAGTACGCCTCGTCCACCATCACCTGGGCGACGGTCACGGGCTCGGGGCCGCCGTTCACCACGTGAACTTCCATCAGGCCCGGCTCGGGCAGCACGACGCGCTCGATCGTGAGCTCTTCAACCGGAGGGAAAGCCGTTCGAAGCGGCGCGGCCGGATCGAAGAACACGAACGCAGCGACGAGAGCCGCAAGCAAACCCAGTGGAGCCAGGCCCAGCACCCAGTTACGCATGGCGCTTATCCATAGCGGTGAACCGGTATGCCCTCATCGTCCGCCAGCCCAGTGACAGCATCGAGAAAGCTCATCCAGCCGAGTTCGGCGAACTCACTCTGATGGGCGTGGAACATGTGGAGGCCGGGGTTCTCGAGTTCGAGCTCGACGATTCCACGTTCTCCCTGGCACAGCATCACCGTGTCGGTGAGTTCGTAGTTGTCCAGTTGAGTGCCTGTCCTGTAATAACGGAACATGCTGGCGTGCAGGTGCAATGAGTTGATCGGATCGAACTCTGTCATGTTCACCAGATAGATCCGCACCGGGTCGCCGACGCCTACCCGTATCGGGTTCTTCTGGTAATAGAAGGCGGCAGTATTCATGGCGTAGACTTCGTTGTCACCGTCGAAGTTGGTGTCGAAGCCGTTCATCACCGCCACGAATTCTCGCGCCGGTGAACGACCACCGGGTGGATCCACGATCAGAACGCCGTACAAACCCTTATGGATGTGGCGTTTCAGCGGAACCGTGTGGCAGTGATAGGGATGGATACCGAACGGCTTGGCCTCGAACTCGTACGTGAAGTGCTCGCCCGGCTCGACGACGGGGAACAAGCCGTCCATTCCAGGCGGATGGCTGCCGTGAAAATGGATCGTGTGGGCATGCGAACCGGCGTTGGAAAAGTGGACGCGCAGCAGGTCACCCTGGGTGCAGCGCAGAGTGGGGCCCGGCACCTGACCGTTGTAGGCCCAGGCCGCGAACCATACGCCCGGAGCGACCTCGATATCCTTGTCGACCGCCACGATTTCGTAGGTTCGAACAGTCCGTCCGGAAGCGTCGCGGCTCACCACTCCGTAGTCGAAGTCGGTGAGGAAGCGCATCGGATCGAATCCGTCGCGAGGCGGATGGTCTCCGAACACGCTGCTGCTGAGCTGGAGGGTGCCATCAGCCGAGTGCCGGACCTCCTGGATACCGCTCTCGGCCAGTGCCGAAGCAGCCCCGCTCCGGCTGGCCAGAGCGAGAATGGAAGCGCCGGAAAGACCGGCAACACCTGCCGTTCCGAGCTTCAGCCAGTCCCTCCGGTTCATCTTATTGGTACTTGTATTCACAAATCTCCAAATATTTAGTGCAGGCTAATTTTTCGCAGTCTATGGCCAAGTACCCTGCGTAGGCAACAGCAGTTATTGAGGTTTTCATCGGGGGTGTGTGTGGGTGGGGGGTCGTAACTCGGCATTCCTGCAACGGAAACGTGACCCCTACTGCGGCAGCCTCACCTCGAACTCAATCGCGTTCTCCGACAGTATCCCGATGGCCATCGACGCGGAACTGGAGTAGGCCCTACTGCGGCAGCCTCACGTCGAACTCGATGGCGGCAAGCTGGGCCGGTGACGTGCCGGTGCGCTCAAGGAAGTCATCCCAGCGTGGGTCGCCGTGGAGCTTTCGGTACAGGTGATTGTCGAACTGTTGGCTCAGCCCATCTTCGTTCTGCGCCACGGCACGGTCGAGCCACTCAAATGCGGCATCCGCATCCCCGATCCAGGCGTACACGTGCGCGATCTCCGAAGGCCAGCGCTCCCCCCAGCCCTCCCGCAGCTCGGCAAAAGCCGCTTCGAATTCGGGAATCCTGCCAAGCTCATACAGGGCCAGGGCCATTCCTTTCACCCTGTACTCGGGGTCTGCTTCCTCCTGGGCGAATGAGGCCAGCGCGGCCTCGGGCTCACCCTTCATGAACAGGCCCGTGCCGATCCAGTAGTGCCCTGCGATTCGCCCGGGGCTGAGCCTCAGCGACGTCCGCATGGCCGCGATACCTTCGTCCAGTCGTCCCGCCGTGAGGTACGTAATGGCGAGACGGCCATGAACGCTGGCGTTGATCGGGTCGCGGGCGATCGCGTATTCGCCAACTGCCGCGGATTCATCATGGCGCCCGAGGTTTCGCAGCAAGTCCAGGGATTCCGTGAGCACATCTATATCGTTCGGGTCCAGCTCGAGCGCACGTTCGTAATCGTGCAATGCTCCCAACAGGTCGTTCTCAAGACCGTACGAAATTCCCGCCAGCACAGCGTATCCCCACGCATAGTTCGGGTCGGTCTCGATGGCCCGCCGCGCTGCCTCCTTGGCCACGCGAATTCCATCCTCCGGTGGCCGCAGGCCATTGCCAACCTGGCTTGCATAGTTGCGGGCCAGTCCCGCCCACGCCGGAGCGTAGCTGCTGTCGATTGCCAGAGCCTGCCTGTATATGGTCTCCGCCTGCCCGAGGCCTTCAGCCGTGAACTGTCGGTTCAGGTGCCGCGCCTGAAGCAGCAAGGCGTAGGCCTCCGGATCCGTTTCCTCGACAGTCGGTGCGACGCCCAGGAGCGTGATCTCGAGCTGATCCACCACGTCCGAGGCTATCTCGTCCTGGATCGTGAAGATGTCTTCAAGCGTGCGATTCCAGGTCTCCGACCACATGTGGAAGCCGTCGTCGGCCCGGATCAACTGCGCGGTGATTCTGACCTCCTCGCCCGATTTCCGGACGGATCCTTCCAGCACGTAAGCGACGTTCAGCCGGTCGGCGATCTCCGGGATCTCGAGGCTCTGACCCTTGAAGGAAAACGACGAGGTTCTGGCCGCTACGCGGAGTTCCGGGATCTTTGCGAGCAGATTGAGAAGCTCCTCGGAGATTCCGTCGGAGAAGTACTCCTGCTCCGGGTCGGAGCTCATGTTCACGAACGGAAGGACGGCGATCGACGCTTCGACACGTCCGGTCGTTGCATCGGTGGCTGCCGCGGGAGCCGACTGCCGTCCCACGTACCATACGCCTGCGAGTAGAGCGCAAATGCCCACAAGACCGAGTAATCCTGCCGGCCAGCGCTGCGAGGCTGGGGCTGTGATAATCGCCTGAAGCTCTCCCGGAGAAGCCTCATCCGTGCGTTTGATGCCCTCTGGCGTCGACTCGAATGCCCAGGCTAGGACGATCGCAATCGGGAAGCCGAGTAGCAGAATTGCAGTTGCTACCGGCAGGAAACTATCGGGCAGTCGCAGCCCTTCCTGAAGAATGTCTGCTACTTGCAGGACGACAAAAGCTACCGCGCCGTATACCGCCATTACACGGAATACGCGCCGCCGCTTGAGTTCTGCGAAAAAGCGCTGATAGCCTGAGTTTGAGCCTGTCATGGGCCACAAGGTCGCGGGTAGGAGAGGCTTTGGAAAGCGACAAAGTGTCACAAGAACTGTTGACAGGATTTGAGCCGACCATGTGTCAGGATCCGGGATGGACTCTGCGCATGGTCTTTGAGCCCACTGGTTTCCCGCCTGCCTGCCGCCATCCATCCGGCGTAGCGCGCGCGGCCTCGGGACCCGCGCTCGCTCGCCTCTGAAGCACTCCCGACGTCTGAAAACCCCTCCGTATATTAGAGTACGTTCATCTCACCTGTCGCCCCCAGTCAGGTATTCATCCGATGGTCCGATTCGCTTCCCACATGACCTGCACATTCATCGTCTGCGAGAGCGTGGCTGTGTATGCCGCCCCTACACCTGATCTCCTTGACGACGCCGATGCCCTGGATGAACTGGAAGAGGAAATCGTGGTGCTCTCGGCGCACATTCATGCGGCCACGCACCGGCTCCTCGTCCTGATTGAGGAGTTCGATCGGCGGCGAGGTTGGGAGCTGGGGGGTCACCGATCGTGTGCACACTGGCTGTCGGTGCGTACGGGCTTTGATTTGGGTGCAGCCCGCGAAAAGGTGCGCGCGGCACGAGCCCTGAAGGAGCTGCCGTTGATCAGCGCTTCCATGAGCCGTGGTGAGCTGTCGTTTTCGGCCGTGCGGGCCCTGAGTCGTGTGGCCACAGCCGAGAACGAACAGGATCTCCTGCCACTGGTCCGAGGGTGCACGACGGCACACGTAGAGCGGCTGGTACGTGGCTGGAAACTGGGAAGTAAGCAGGATGAAGAGGAAAGGGAGCGGGAGCGCCATGCATCCCGCTGCCTGTCCATATTCCCGGATGATGAGGGCATGGTTGTAGTGAAAGGCCGACTTACCCCGGAGCTGGGCGCACTCCTGATGCGTGCTGTCGAAGCAGCAGACGATGCGCTGTACCGGGAAAAGGACGCCAAAAACGTTTCAGCTGAAACGTTTTCAGGTCAAGCCGCAGGAAGGCGACGGGCCGATGCTCTCGGTCTGATGGCCGAGCGTGCCCTGGCCGCGGGATTCACTGACGCACCTCTCAGTGGATCACGTGCAGAGCGCTATCAGGTGCTGCTTCATGTAGATGCGGACACTCTCGAAGCCGAGGGAGAGCAGGGGCGCTCCGAGCTGGACGACGGTACACGCGTTTCAGCTGAAACGTCTCGCAGGATTGCGTGTGATGCTGCCGTGGTGACCGTCGATCACGAATCCGACGGATCTGTACTCAGTGTGGGGCGCAGGACACGCACCATATCGCCGGCTCTCCGCCGTGCTCTCGAAGCGCGTGATCGGGGCTGCCGGTTTCCCGCCTGCGGACTCCGCTTCACCGATGCTCATCATGTCCAGCACTGGGCGGACGGAGGTGAGACATCGCTCAAGAATCTGCTGCTCCTGTGCCGCCATCACCATCGACTCGTGCATGAGGAGGGCTGGGAAGTGCAGTGGTGGGGCGGAGATCAGCCGGCATTCGTGGATCCGCGCGGACAGATTCATGTGAATGGCCGCCGCCCGAGTGCGCCTAGGCTGCCGCCCGATCCCGTGGCCGCCCTGATCGCAGATACCCGGGCCCGAGGAGCCGACCCTGACTTCTATACAGCGGGCGCACGCTGGGAACGGGAGGCGGATATCCCCGACGCGATCTACTTCCGCGCCATGGAGGCTGTGGGGTGAGGACGGGGCCTAACCCCAACTAGTCGTCCTCGGCCAGCTCCTGCCGGACCATTTGATCTGTGTTGAGGTCGAAGGAGACGGCCAGGAGTCCCTGCCGACCTTTGGCCCATCCCATCAGGATGCCATCGTACACGGTCCGGGCTGTGAACTCGACATTCACTGTTCGTGTGCCCAGAAATACAGATTCGACGCCAGCACGCATATCGTAGGCCGACAACCGGGTGAGGCCGGGCTCCGCATGCGCGAGCCACAGCATGTCGTTCGCGGGATCACCCAGGAGTCCGATCGCAGTCTGGTCCTCCGTGCGAACCGGGATTACTCGGGCGGACCTCGCAGCCACTTCGTAGACGGAGTCCGGGACGGTCTTCGACCACACCCACAGGCCTTCGCCGGATGCCGTGATCAGAATCTCGCCGCCGGAAGCAACGGCTCCGCGCAAGACTGAAGGTCCAGCGTCTGCCGATAACAAGGTGTCACGCGATCCCCCGAGCATATCGGTCTGTATGATCAAGACATGCGGCTGCCCATCGTCATCGCTGGAGGCCATCGCAAATATGTAGCCGACCGGATCTGTAGTGAATTCCATCACGGCGGGAATGAACTCAACTTCAAATCCACGCAAGTAGTCCCCGCCGGGTGTAAACATGTCTACAGAGCGGGTCTCGAGATCGAATACGGAGACCCCCAAATCTGCTGAAACCGCTAGCTTGGCGGGAAGAACGATCTGGGTGGGTTCTCTGTCGCCCGAACCTAGAGCTATGTAGCGGTGCTCTCCGGGTGCGAACATGAATACAGTGCTGGTCTCCGGATCAGCGACCCACATGGATGTCCGCGACATGGCCTTCGCATCCGTCGGCGTGATAACCGGCACGAAGACGGTGTCAGGCTGCGCCCAGTAGGGCGTGGCAGCCATGTCTTGTATTACAGGCTGCTGATCACTGCACCCCGCAAGGGATGCCAGAATCACAGCCAACCCACCTGGTATAGTAGCGCGTCTCATATCGACCTGTCTCACGATTTTTGCGTTTGGTTCGATGTCTCATCCGCCCTCGGGCGCGGCAGGATGATACGGAAAGCGTGATTTTGGGCAAGGTGGGGTGGGGGTGGCGGGCGGGTGATGTAACTATCCACTCTACCTCAGAAACTTGCGATGACGGTCAATTATCATTCACTTAAAGTCAGAAAATGGTAAAAAGCGGGTCAACTTGTTCCGATGACCCCCCGTTTCGCGTAATCAAAAGGCTAGAGCGGAGCGCGATCCTCCGAGCGGAGATGAAGCATACCTGTAGCGGTGGGTATGACTGTCATTCGAAAGGGGGTAAAGCTCTATGGGCTGGTTACTAGATCTGATTATCGGCGGAACGCTATCTTGGTAACGTAGATACGGGGGGGACATCGGAGTATGGCGTTGGATTCACGCCTCAGAATAGCTGTCAGCCTCACAGTAATTGCGGCGATCGCATCAATTGCGGCTGCTTGGTTCTTCCAACCGATCGACCTCGCCAACGATAGCTGGATTGCTGCATTTGTCACCCTCTTAGCCCTAAGCGTGGTAAGTACGCTAATGGCTCTCCAGGTGTCTGAGGGTGGTACAATGACATCACTGGAATTCATTCCGCAGCTTGCCGGAGTAATGCTCCTCGGGCCTCTCGGAGCAGCGGGCATCGCCGTCCTGTCCGAAATCGTTCCTGCGTCAGTTGGTAGCAAACCTCTCCATAAGAAGACGTTCAACTTTGCCCAAAAGACGCTGGCCACGACTTGCGCCGGCATCGCGTACGTCGTCTTCGGCGGTCCGGTCAGCCTTGATTCCTTCGTTTGGATAGAGACTTTCGCACCTTTCCTTGTTGCAGTCGTCGTGTACTTCGCGGTTAACACGACGGCGGTGTCGTATGTGGTGGCGGCGGCCCAGGGGAGTCGGTTTGGAGAAGTGTGGCGAAGTATCGCCGGCGGGCTGATCCTATTTGATGTCACGATGAGCTTCATCGCTCTCGTGGTCGCAG
>JBDHMQ010000019.1:0-20281 GCA_039656095.1 Gemmatimonadota bacterium
GTGCCGATATCCAGATCGGTAAGGAACTGGTTCGTGATCTTGTTCTCGGGATGAAAATGTCCGAGACCGTGCATGTATAGACTCATCTGGACAATCCTGAAATTCGTTCACCGCCGTCAACTCGGATGATGGCGCCGTTGATCCACGCCGCTTCCGGCAGGGACAACAGGTAGATGGCGTCTGCCACGTCGGCCGGCGTTGTCAGTCGACCAAACGGGTTCCGCGTTCGTGCCTGTGCCTTCAAGTTCTGGCTGCCGGGAATCGCTCGAAGCGCGGGCGTGTCAGTTACACCCGCCTGGACGATGTTGGAGCGGATTCCCATATGCGCCATCTCGACGGCAATCGATCTTGACACAGATTCCAGCGCGACTTTCGCAGCTGCGACAGCGGCATACCCCTTCCACGCCACTTCGTTGCCCTCGCTCGTCATGCCCAGAACCCGTGAGTCGGGCGCGAACATGTCGCGCTCCCGCAATTCCTGTGTCCAGGTCAGCAGGCTGGTGCCCATCGCATATATGGTCCGGGCAACATCACCGTCCTCGAGGAATAGATCTGCGGCGTACGCCGGCGCTGCGGCGATGCCGGCGACCCCATCCACGGACTCCTCAAACAGTTCATCGGCAGCTTCGCGCACGGCGCCGGGTTCCAGGGCCAGTTTTTCTGCAAGCCTCCGTGTCGCCTCATCGGACTGTGTGGCCTCGGGGCCGACCAGTCTCAGATTGCCAAACGCTATCGAGTGAAGGAGAAGCCGAACCCGGCCCTCAGGCCCCATGGCTTCAGCCAGACCGTCGAGAATCTCAGCCTGGACTTCCGGATTCAGAGCGTCTTTGTTAAACGAAACAAACGACACGTCGCGCGCCCTGATGATGTCGAATTCAGGTTCGATCCGCCGCATCGCCCCGCGCCGGTCACGATGTACGACACAGACGTTGAGACCATGACTGGACAGCTTGTGCGCGGTTGCCAGGCCGAAGCCGCTTGAGCCGCCAAGGATCAGCGCCCACTCGTGGTTGCCATAAGGGCCATCGGACATCTATCACACTCCCGAAGAATTCACGTCATGCGAGAAACGAGAATCTACAATAATACGCAGTACGGCGGGGTCCGATCAAGAATCGTGAAGGGGTCTGTGCAACCCCTCTTCAAATTGATTTGAAGAGGGAGTCAAACCAGGCTGGTACACTTCCGGTCAGTCGTCCAGCAGTCGCGCCACATCGTCGGCATAGGATTGACCGGATCGAACTGTGGTTCCCGACTGAAGTCTGATCAGATTTCTGCCGTGACCCCGGGTCGACTATTCGATGCTCGTGTTGCGGAGTCAGGCGTCACAAGACAAGCTCGCTGGGAAGAATGGTCCCGGTGTTGGGGCAGACGGTGAATCTCATGGGATGAACTTCACGCATGTCTTGCTTAACAATTCGGAGCTTGGCAAGATTTCAAAGGAACAACGAGCGGGCGCTGGTGGAAATTGTCTCAGACCCGGCTCTTATCTAATGGACCAGAATAGCTTCTAATGGACCCAAACAACTCCAGTAGCCACGTCTCCGGCGAAAAGCCGAAGGGGAAGTACCTCGCGTTCATGTCGCTCGCCGCCCTTGGCATCGTGTACGGCGACATCGGTACGAGCCCGATCTATGCACTCCGCGAGTCGTTGCACGGCTCGTATGGGCTGGCACATACCGAGACGACCATACTCGGGATTCTGTCGCTGATCTTCTGGTCGCTGATTATCGTCATTTCCATCAAGTACCTCGCGTTCGTCATGCTGGCCGACAACCGTGGAGAAGGCGGGATCATAGCGCTGACGGCCCTTGTCAGCCCGCGCTCCCGGACGGCGGAAGGCGGTCAGAAGCTGCTTATCATGGCTGGCCTGTTTGGCGCGGCACTGCTGTATGGCGACAGCATGATTACGCCGGCGATCTCCGTACTGAGTGCGATCGAAGGCCTGGAATTCGTCACGCCCGTATTTACGCCCTATGTGATCCCGATCACCGTAGTCATTCTCGTTGGATTGTTCGCCCTGCAGAGCCGCGGTACGGCCAGAATCGGCGTGATCTTTGGTCCCATCGTGCTGTTATGGTTTTTGACACTCGGCGCACTGGGCGTAAGCAAGATCATCGAGAACCCGTCCGTGTTCGTGGCTCTGAACCCGCTCTATGCTGTGCGGTTTTTCGCCGAGAACGGACTCAAGGGAATTCTGGTGCTGGGTAGCGTGTTTCTGGTCGTAACCGGGGGCGAGGCGTTGTACGCCGACATGGGACACTTCGGAAAGCGCCCCATTCGCCTGGCCTGGTTTACGGTCGTCCTGCCTGGTCTGGTGTTGAACTACTTTGGACAGGGCGCGATGGTCATCGCTCACCCGGAAACCATCGAACATCCTTTCTTCATGATGGCGCCGAGCTGGAGCCTGATTCCGCTCGTCATCCTGACCACACTGGCAACAGTAATTGCGTCACAGGCCGTGATCTCGGGCGCGTTCTCACTCACGCGACAGGCCGTGCAGCTTGGTTACCTGCCAAGGGTCGGAGTCAATCACACGTCCGAGAAGGAAATCGGACAGATCTACATTCCCGGCATCAACTGGCTGTTGATGCTCGCCTCGATCGGCCTGGTAATCGGATTCCGCACGTCGAGTAACCTGGCTTCGGCGTACGGCGTGGCCGTGACCACAGACATGGTGTTCACGACAATCCTGTTCGCATTCGTCGCGCGAAAACGGCTTGGCTGGCCAAAGTGGGCAGCTGCGGCCATCGTTGTCGCATTCCTGGGTATCGATCTGGCCTTCTGGGGCGCCAACCTTCCCAAGATTCCGCACGGAGGCTGGTTCCCACTCGTTGTGGCCGCGGGTCTATTCGTCATCATGACGACGTGGCGTCGGGGACGGAGGGCCCTCTATCGGATGATGAGCGATCGCACCCTGCCGGTCGACCTGTTCCTCAAGAGCATCGAGCGGAATCCTCCAGTCCGCGTGTCTGGTACTGCGGTCTACATGCACGGTGGTCGCGATGCTACGCCGCCGGCGCTGCTCCACAATCTCAAGCACAACAAGGTGCTCCATGAGAATGTGATGCTGATGAGCGTGCAGACGAAGGACGTGCCGTACGTGCCCAAGTCCGAGCGGATCGAGTTCGAGGAGTTGGAAAACGGGATCGTCCGGGTCATGGTGTACTACGGATTCGCGCAGGATCCGAACGTTCCTGCCGCTCTGGCCAATGCCGACTCCCAGGGTCTGTGCGACTTCAAACCAATGCAGACAACCTATTTCCTGGGTCGAGAGCGTCTGATCGCCTCGAAGAAGCCGCCGTTGCGGCAATGGAGAGCCTGGTTGTTCGTCGTTCTGTCACGCAACGCGACGGGAGCGACAGACTTCTTCAAGCTGCCGCCGAACCGTGTGGTCGAGTTGGGAACACAGTTGGAAATGTAAGCCCCGCTACTCGTGTCTGAGGGCGTCTATCGGATCAAGGTGGGCGGCCTTCCGGGCCGGATAGAATCCAAAAAAGATGCCAACCGTGGCTGAGAATCCAAGAGCTAGAGCCACAGTCCCCGGCTGAATCAGGGTACTCCAGCCGGTCAGGTCTGCGATGATCTTCGCGCCGGTGAAACCGACAGCCACGCCTACGAGTCCGCCCGCCAGGCTCATCACAACGCTCTCGATGAGAAACTGGGTCAGCACATCGCCACGGCGCGCGCCGACGGCCATTCGAATGCCGATTTCCTTGGTGCGTTCGGTAACGGACACGAGCATGATGTTCATGATGCCGATCCCGCCGACCAACAGAGAGATGCCGGCGATAGAAGCCAGCAAAATCGTCATGACCTCCGTCGTACCCTGAGCGGCGTCAGCCAATTCGGTCTGGTTGCGGACGGTGAAGTCGTCCTCTTCCCAGTCCGCCAGGCCGTGCGATTCCCTCATGATGCCGCGAATTTCTTCTGTGGCGGCCGGGATATCGCCCGGCGAAAAGGTGCTGGCGATGATCTGCGGTATGAAGCTGTGGCCGGACAGCCGGGTCTGAACGGTCGTGTACGGCGCGATGATCACGTCGTCCTGGTCACGTCCCTCCGCTGTCTGTCCCTTTCGGGCAAGTACACCCACGATCTGAAACGGCACGCTGCGCAGCTGAATGCGCTGCCCCACGGCGTCACCGTCCGGGAACAGATTGTCAGCCACGGTTCGTCCGATTACAGCGACCTTGCGCATGGAACGCAGGTCGGACTCCTGGAAGAACGAGCCATCCTCGACGGGCCAATCACGAATCAACGGATAATTGCTCGCGACACCATTGATCGTCGTCCGCCAGTTACCAGTCCCACCGATCGCCTGCGTGAACGTCATAATCATCGGGGAAGCGCCCGACAGGAGAATGCCCTCACGTGCCAGCTTCTCGGCGTCTGCCACCCGCAGCCGGTTGAAGCTACCGGCGCCGCCACTTGCGCCGCTGGCTGAACTCGAGCCCGGCGTGATGACTAGCAGGTTGGTGCCCAGGCCCTCGATCTGCTCACGGATCTTGGATTGTGCGCCTTCTCCGACAGCGACCATGACGATCACTGTCCCAACGCCAATAATAATCCCGAGCATAGTCAGCAAGGTGCGCATCCGGTTGGCCAGGATGCTTTCCGCCGCGACCCGAATCAGGCTCGCGCTTCTCAAAATCTCGCTCCGCCGCGCCCGCGACTGCCGCCCTGTCGCTGCTGCTGGAAAGGATTCGCGCTTGACTCGGAACTGGACGATCCCGCTGTGATCGCAGCGATCACCTGCAGGCCTTCTTCGAGCGTGCGTCCAATAACTTCTGTGTATTGACCGTCGGTGATTCCCTTCCGTGCCCGCATGGAAGCCACCTGGCCCGCGTCATCGAGATAGTACAGGGTGGCAATGTCGTCGCGGTTGAACCCACCTTCGCCACGCTGGCCACCAAAACCACCGGGTCCGCCACCTGCGCCGCCTCCCCTGCGGCCCTCGCCTCCAGGGAATCCACCAGGGCCCTCTGTCGCCTCTCCGCTGGCTTCTCTCTCGGCCCGGCGCTGTTCGAACTCTGCTCGTCGCCGCTCCGTCATCTCGGTCAGCATGGCTTCCGGCGGGCGGAACCTTAGTGCCGCATTTTGGACCTTGAGCACATCAGACACGGTCTGTACGAGAAATTCAACAGTCGCCGTCATGCCCGGAAGCAACGTACCGTCGTCGTTGCTGACGTTTACGACTACGGTGTAGTTCACGACGTTTTCCTGCACCTTCGATTGCAGCCGTACCTGCGCAACCGTCCCCATAAATGAATCGTCGGGATAAGCCTGCACGGTAAATCGGACGGCCTGTCCTTCTTCAATGAATCCGATGTCACTCTCGTCCACCGATGCAAGAATCTGCATTTCGGACAGGTCGTTGGCGATCAGAAATAGCTGAGGCGTGGACAGGCTGGCTGCGACCGTCTGGCCGGGGTCGACGTTTCGCTCGATGACCTTGCCGGAAATCGGAGCATAGATCGTTGCGTATCCCAGGTTTCGCTGCGCGCGCTCCAGGCTGATCCGGCTGGACTCGAAGGTGCTCTGGGCTGTAAGCATGTCGTACTCGGCCTGGTCGTATTCGGCCTCCGAGACCAGCTGCTGTTCAAACAGCTTTTTCGTCCGCTCGAAATTCCTGTCGACGAATTCGTATTGTGCCTTTGAACGAGTCAGACTGGTTCGCGACTCATTGACCGCGATTTCCAGGAGCGTGCGGTCAAGAAGAGCGATGACCTGTCCTTCTTCCACAACGTCATTGAAATCGACGTAGACTTCGTTGATGATGCCGGAAACCTGGGTGCCGACCTGGACAGTCGTCACCGCGTCCAACTTGCCTGTCGCAGATACGACCTGTTCCAGATTACCTAGCTCCACGGTGACGAATCGGAAGCTGGAGTCCTCGCTGCCGGACCCGCGCCGGGCCAGCAGCAATACGGACGCCAGGGCCAGGACCGCCACACCGATGATTGCCTGTTTTCTGCTCATGTCAGATCTGTTTCCCGCTCTTACGCGTCAGCATGCACGGCCCGCCCGTCGGCCCATCGTCCGGTACTTAGACCACGGCGGGCCTGTTCTATTCCACTTATTCAACCCCGGTTGAGCCAAAACCTCCCGCACCCCTCACCGTGTCCTCGTCGATATGGTCCGTGATCTCGATCACAGGCCGCTCGAAACGAGCAAACACAAGCTGGGCGATCCGCTCGCCTCGCTTGATATCGACAGATCGTCGCTTCAGGCCGTCACTCAGCCGAACGGCCAGCTCTTCAGGCGTTCCTCCGAGGTCTGCCGGGTCCAGCGCCGCCGCCGCATTCATCAGCAATACTTTGATCGGACCACGATAACCCGGATCGATCGTACCCGGAGCGTTCACGACGGTCAGGCCCTGTTTGATTGAGCGTCCGCTTCTGGGCCTTACCTGCCCCTCGACACCGGAAGGCAGGGCGATCCGAATGCCCGCCGACACAGCAGCTCGCTGGCCGGGAGCCAGGCTGATTGACTCACAGGCGACGAGGTCGATTCCGGCGTCGCCGTCACGGGCGGGCTGAAATGTGCTCGCCCGGGGAGCATCGATCTCTGGATGTTCGGGAAGGAGTTGTATGCGAACCGTCAGTTGCTCAGCGCTCATGGTATTCCGGACCGGAGTGATCGTGTCGGTTTCGAATCGGGAAGGTATCTACGAACCGGTGCGACCACGACATGCGTTTCTTTCAAGCGCAGGCGCGTGTAGCATGAAATCCGTCGTGACGGTCGAGTATCCAGCACTCGGAGGAAGATGTGACTGAATCTGGAAAGAGCGTTGTGGGCATTCAAGTCGCCAGATGGAGCGAACTCGAAGATCGCCAGCCCGCCTACGCGCTGGTCGGTGAAGTAGACCTGGTTGTCGTCCGCTTCGATGACGAGGTCTCTGTGCTGTATGGCCGGTGCCTCCATCGAGGGGCGTTGCTGTCCGACGGCCACGTCGACGGCGAAAACCTGATCTGTGGTGTGCATTACTGGGACTACCGGCTGGATACCGGGGTCAGCCAGTACGAAAATTCCGAGGCCCTGCAGCGCTTTTCGTCATGGGTGGATCACGAGGCTGACGCCGTGTTGGTGGATGCGGCAGAAGTCGCCGCGTGGGCTGAAGAGCATCCTCAGCCCTACGACCGCGATGCCTATCTCGGCCTGTACGCGGACATTCACGGCACTCCCGAGGAACCACACACGCAGTATATCCAGGCGCTGGCGCGCGATGGACTCAAAGCCTGGGGCCATCACGGCAAGGTGTCGGCGATGGGGGTTCCAGCTCCTGAATTGCCGGCCTGGAACGACATCCAGATTCTCACGGCCCAACTTGCCACGCGACCGCTGGCAGATGACGCGCCAATCGATTCATCCCTGGTGATCGGGCCCCGCGCCAAACGTCCACTTCGTCTGGAGATTCCGCTGTTCGTGAGCGACATGAGTTTCGGGGCCTTGAGTGAAGAATCCAAGGTTGCGCTGGCGCGCGGTGCGGAGATGGCGGGCACGGGCATCTGCTCTGGGGAAGGCGGGATGTTGCCGGATGAGCAGGAGGCGAATTCCCGCTATTTTTACGAGCTCGCGTCGGCGAAATTCGGATGGAGTCTCGACCGCGTGAAGCGGTGCCAGGCGTTTCATTTTAAGGGAGGGCAGGGCGCGAAAACGGGAACCGGCGGCCACCTCCCCGGAAGCAAGGTATCGGCGCGGATCGCGCAGGTGCGTGGACTCGAGCCCGGCCAGGACGCCATCAGTCCTTCACGGTTTCCGGATCTGATCACCCCCGGCGATTTTCGTGATGTAGCCGAGCAGGTTCGCGAGGTTACAGACGGGATTCCCATCGGGTTCAAGCTATCTGCCCAGCATATCGAACAGGACCTGGACTTCGCTCTCGACATAGGCGTGGACTATGTGATCCTGGACGGGCGCGGTGGGGGCACGGGTGCGGCTCCGGAGATTTTCAAGAACAATATTTCTGTGCCGACAATCCCGGCTCTGGCGAGAGCGCGTCGCCATCTCGACGCCTGTAACGCGGGCGATGTGACGTTGATCATCACTGGCGGTCTAAGAACAGAGTCCGATTTCGTGAAGGCGATGGCGCTTGGAGCGGACGGTGTGGCGATCTCCAATGCCGCGATCCAGGCGATCGGCTGCATGGGAATGCGTGCCTGCCACACGAACAACTGCCCTGTCGGAATTGCCACCCAGAAGGAACATCTGCGGCAACGCCTTGTTGTCGAGGCGTCGGCGAGACGGTTGGCAAACTATCTGGGGGCAACGGTGGATCTGATGAAAATCCTGGCCCGCGCATGTGGGCATGCGAGCCTGTCTGCCTTCTCGAGCAATGACCTTACTACCTGGAAACATGACATAGCCCGACTGGCGGGTGTGCCGTACGGGGGTGTGGACTATGAAGGGGGCACGGCGTGATCGGTACGAGGCCACTGGAAGGGCTGGCAGACGCGCGGCTTCAATTGCACTGGGCGGCGCAGCTGCTCGCCAGGTTCGGCGACGCACGTGTTGAGTCTCGCGCAGATACCAGTCACAGCTCGCTGACCTGGGATTCCGAGGGGTACCGATTTCGGGGTGAGCCTGATTCGTCGGGTCGAAGGTTGGAATTTGATCCCATCGGCCTCTGTTACCGGATGTCAGGCCCGGGCGATGCATCTGTCGAGTTTTCGCTCCGGGGTCGCACACTCGAAGAAGCGTTCAGCTGGCTGGCTTCGTTGCCCGGTGAAGAAAGTCGTCTCGAGCTGGGCGAGCCCGATTTGCCGGCCCATCCTGTCAGTAGCGGTAGTGCGTTCGACCCCGATGCCGACGATGTCGCGGAGCTGGCAGCCTGGTTTCATGGGGCCCACACGGCGCTCGAAGAAGTACGTGCAGCGCATCCCACGGCGAGTCCGGTTCGGATCTGGCCCCATCATTTCGATATCGCCGTCCTGATTACGATTGATTCCGCGGATGTCGAGCCGGATGCGGAGAAGGCCCGCAGTGTAGGCGCCGGGATGACCCCTGGAGACACCACGTACGGCGAGCCGTACTGGTACGTCACGCCGTGGCCCTATCCTGCGAACCCGGATCTGTCGGTTTTGCCGGAGCTACCCTCGGGTGCGGGCTGGCACACGGAGGGCTGGATAGGCGGAGTTCTGCGGGGTGAGCAGGCGGTCCTGGCCGGTTCGGAAGGCGTCGCCAGCTACCTTGCGGCAGCGGTGGATGCTTGCACAGTAATGGCAGGGAGCTGATTCGAATCCGGCCTGGTGACGGCCCATGCTATCGCACGCCTTGCCACCGGCGCTACCGGCCCCAGATTGCCCGTTGTCGGGACGTCTAACCACCCGGCGACCAGCCTTGTCACAACTGAGGGAATGATGATGAATATGACACGATTTGTTCGACGTCCGGCCATCGGCCTGGCGTCTCGAATACTCGGAGCCACACTCCTGGCCGGCGCCCTTCTGGTGCCGACCCAACTCGACGCCCAGGTGGATAGCGTCGATCTCGATACCATCCGCATGGGCCGGTTTGATTTCGGTAAGATGTGGACGTTCGAATATGCGCCGATGGAGTACTTCTCCGAGACCTACGGATTCGATGCGAATGCCGACTGGTTCGAACGGGCCAGGCTGTCGGTGCTTCGCGTTCCGGGCTGCAGCGCTTCGTTCGTTTCGCCGAACGGACTTGTGGTCACGAACCATCACTGCGTGCGGAGCCGCGTATCGGCCATCAGCCAGGAAGGCGAAGGCCTGCTCGACAATGGTTTCTTCGCCACGGACCTGGTCGATGAACGACGAATTCCGGGCTATTTTGCTGACCAGTTGATCTCGGTCAATGATGTCAGCGACGAAGTGCTGGGAGCGCTCGACGGAGCCGGCGAAGACGGGCAGGCGGCAGCCCAGGCAGCCGTTTCGGCCGAAATCACGGCCCGGCTACTCGCTGCCCACCCGATGGGGACGGACTCGGTCTGGGTTCAGATCGTCCCGCTCTACAATGGCGGGCGCTATTCGGCATACGTATTCCGGCGGTTTACGGACATTCGGCTGGTAGCTGCCGTCGAGTTGACCACCGGATTTTTTGGCGGCGACCCGGACAATTTCACCTATCCGCGGTATGCGCTCGACTTCGCGTTCCTGCGCGTGTATGGGAATGACGGCGAGCCGTTCCAACCGACTCATTATCTGAATTGGGGTGAAGGCGTTTCGCCCGGTGATCCTGTATTCATTATCGGGAATCCCGGCCGGACGAATCGTCTCCAGACAGTGGCCCAGCTCGGATACCAGGGCGATATCCAGGTTCCGAGTCTGATTCAGCTACTGGACAGCAGGCACCGGGCGATGGGCGAATTCCGAGCGGAGGATCCCGAGACGGCCGAGCGGCTCGATCTGCGCAATTCGATGTTCAGCCTGTCAAACAGTCTAAAGGCCTCGCTTGGCCGGATCGATGCACTCGGAGATCCGACCATCATCGCCCGCAAGGCTGATGCAGATAGACAGCTCGCTGAAGCGATCGCAGCCGACTCTGATTTGAGTGCGGCCTATGGTGGCCTGTTCGAGCAGATCGCCGAGGTCCAGGCAGGCAAGCGCGAGCTGGCTCATCCGTACGGCGCGTTTCTGGCGTTCGGCAGTGGCCTGCTTGAATCGACCTTCATGCGCAGAGCGATGGCTGCTCATGCGTATGTCGAGGCCCGGTCCTCAGGGGCATCGGAGGAGCAACTGGCGCAGGCGGCCCGGAATCTTAACCGAGTGTCTTCGTCTCCCGATGGACTCGAGCGGCGGATGCTCGCGACCCGCCTGGCGGATTTCGAGCGCTATCTGCCCGGCTCCGAATTGACCCAGGTCGCGCTCGAAGGGCACCCGGCAGGAGAAGCCGCCGACTGGTGGTTGGCGAACTCGCAGCTGGCTTCAGAGGATGCGGCCACCGCAATCATCGACGACGGTGCAGACTTCGCGGACGATCCGGCCATGCGTCTGGCTGCAACCATCGCACCGATGCTGCAGGAGTATCGGGCAGCGTCACAGGTACTGGCTCGCCGCGAAGCCTCGTTGGCCAGCGATCTCGGTCGCGCCAGGTTTGCCGTGTACGGGGGCAGCATTCCCCCGGATGGCAGCTCGTCGCCCCGGATCGCCGACGGTGTGGTGGAGGGCTACCGGTACAACGGTACTCTCGCTCCGCCAATGACGACGTTCTATGGCATTTACGACCGCTACTACGGGCACGGCGGGTCGGAGGATTGGGAGTTGTCCGCACGCTGGCAGACGCCCCCGGAGGGCCTGGACCTGTCCACGCCGCTCAACTTCGTGTCGACGACAGATTCATACGGAGGAAACTCGGGTTCTCCTGCGGTGACTCCGGATCTCGCGATCGTCGGATTGAACTTCGACCGGAACATCGAGGGCCTGTCACGTGACTTCATTTATCTGCCGGAGCGCGGACGCAATGTGATGGTGGATGTGCGGGCTATTCGGGCGGCAATGGACGTCGTGTACGACATGGATCGTATCGTCGAGGAAACGAAAAGCGGTCGTCTGTTCCGTACGGAAGCGGAAGCGGACGCCGCGAACTGACGAGGCCCTGACCGAGAGGAGTGCGGATGGATGTCTCGATCGAATACTGCATGATGTGAAACTACGAGCCCAGAGCCGTCGGTCTGGCGGCAGCGCTCGAACGGAAGTACGAGGACGTGAACATGGAGTACATCGAGTCAGGCGGCGGGGCCTTCGAGGTCATCGTTGACGGACGATTGGTCTACTCGAAGAAAGAGACCGGACGCCATTGTACCGAAGAGGAGATCTTCGACGCGATCGGCTGACGACGGGCAATCCCCGATCGTGATGCCGGGATCGGCCCGGCGCGGCCTGATGGCCACGCTGGGCCCCGGTTTGATGTGGGCCGCCGCGGCGATCGGGGTCTCTCACCTCGTGCAGTCCACACGGGCAGGTGCGCTGGGCGGTCTGTCACTGGCCGGAATCATTCTGCTCGCCCTCGTGGTCAAGTATCCGTTCTTCGACTACGGTCCGCGATTCGCCGCCGGTACAGGACGGAGCCTGGTTGAGGGTTACCGGGAGATCGGCCGCTGGGCGGTCTGGCTGTATCTGCTGATCACCGTCTCCACGGCCGTTATCGTCCAGACGGCCGTCGTGCTGTTCACGAGCTCGCTGTTTCGCCACGTGTTCGACCTGTACTGGTCGATCTGGGTCGTCGCCGCTGCCGTCAACGCAGTCTGTGCAGGGCTCATACTTGTCGGGCGATTCCACATTTTCGACAAGGTGGTGAAGGCGATCTTGATCGTGCTGGCGATCTCGACCCTGACGGCAGCTGCCGTCGCGGCTCCCCACCTGGATTTGGGCTCCCTGTCTCTCGTGCCGCGATCGGCCGATGGTGCGTTCGTATCATTCGCCTTCCTGTTGGCACTGGCCGGCTGGATGCCGTCTCCGATCGACCTCTCGGTGTGGAGTTCGTTGTGGACGCTCGCCAAGGACCGTGACCTGGGATATCGCTCGGAATTCCGTCATGTGATGGCAGATTTCCGTATCGGCTACCTGGGGGCGGGAATTACGGCATTCGCCTTTCTCATTCTCGGTACGGTGACGATGTACCAGACCGGCGCGACGTTCAGCCCACAGGGCACCACGTTCGCCGGGCAGGTAGTAGATCTCTACGCAGCGACCCTCGGCGACTGGACGCTCCCGATCGTGTACGCCGCTGTCCTCTCTACGATGTTCTCGACCAGTCTGACCGTGATCGAGGGATACCCGCGAGCGCTTGAGCGCACGGTGGCTGTGCTGCGCAGCTCGACGCTGGAGGAAGCGAACAAGCTGGAGCAACATTCGGGGCGGCCCGGGGCCGTATATCGTTGGGCGCTCGGCGTGCTGGCCGTCGCCACCGTGCTCGTGCATGCGACATTCCTAGGTGCCATGACGACGCTGGTGGATGTGGCTACGATCGTGGCATTCCTCACGGCACCGGCTCTCGCGTACTTGAACCTTCGCGCCGTGACACTCCCGTCGTTTCCGGCAGAATTGCGGCCGGGCCGCGGGTTGCTGGCGTGGTCGTACGGAGGTCTCGCGTTGCTCACGGGCATCGCGGTGGTATTCGTGGTCAGCCGATTCGTGTGACGTCGTGGATGCGGCATCCCTGATCCTCAGCCAGCTACGTCCAGTGCCTGCTCGATGTCGGCCGTCAGATCGGTGGCCGACTCGATGCCCACTGAAAGACGAATGAGGCCGTCGGACACCCCGACGGCCTGTCTTTCAGCCGCGGACATGCCCACGTGTGAGGTAGTCGCCGGTCGGGTAATGAGGCTGTGCACACCACCCAGGCTCGGAGCCGAAATCGGCAGATCCAGGGCCTCAATGAACCTGTCCGCGGCCGCCTGTCCACCAACCAGCTCGAAGCTCAACATGCCGCCGAATCCGTCGAACAATCGACTGGCTCGCGGAAAATCCGGGTGCGACTTCAGCCCGGGATAACTCACACGGGAAACGTCGGCTCGATCCTCGAGCAATGACGCCAGAGCCAGCGCCGTCTCGTTCTGACGCTGCACGCGAAGGGCCAGGGTCGTCATGCCGCGCGACAGCAGGAAACAGGCATGCGGATCAAGCGTCCCACCGAGCATGTTCAGCCGACGCCGAATATCCTCGATCAGGTCGAGGCGACCGATCGCCGCGCCCGCGACGATGTCGGAATGGCCGTTCAAGTATTTCGTTGCACTGTGAAGCGACAGGTCGAAACCGATTTCGATCGGGCGGAAGTTGATGGGACTCGCAAACGTGTTGTCTACCATCGTCACGAGACTCCGTGCGCGTCCGAACTGCACCACGGCTTCGAGATCGGGAACTCGCATCGTAGGGTTCGAAATCGTCTCGACGTATATCGCTTTCGTCTGTGGTCGAACCATGTCAGACCAGGAATCAGGGCAATCCGGATCGAACAGGTCGACGGTGATCCCCAGGCGCGGCAGATCTCCGGTGACAAAAGATCGAGTGCCCCCATACAGGTCGCGTGACGAGCGCTGTAGAGATCGCGGCCATCCCGCTTGCGGTGACCAGGGCGGACTCGGCCCCTTCCAGCGAGGCGAGTTTCTTTGCCAGCGCGATGTGGTTGGGTGTGTTGTTCAGCCGGGTGTAGCGAACGTCGTCGTACTCTCCCTCACCGGCATGACCAAAGGTAGCGGACTGAAAAATTGGCAGGACGACTGCCCCCTCGACGCCTGGCCTCGGGTCTCCCGCATGGATCAGCCGGGTATCGATTTGCCATCGTGTTTCGGACATAGTCTCTCCGGGTTGCAGCGGATCGGGTACCGTACCTGCCCGAGTTCTCTCCGGTCAAGCCAGGATGTGCCTGGCCCGACTGGCTCGTCAGCCGACATAGGCCGATATTCCGTCGCGTGAAGTACCCGCACACAGAGGAATTCGATGAACAGACGGTTGAGCAATAGTGGCACGCGCAGCTGGTTCGCAGTACTGGCGGTACTTGTTCTGGTGGCCTGCGAAGGGTCGCCATCCGGGGACGGAAACGAGTCGGCCTCGTTGATTCTGCTTGGTGGCAACGTGATCACGATGGACGCGGCCAATCCGCAAGGCACGGCCGTCGCCATTGCGGACGATCAGATCGTCTACGTTGGAAGCGACGAGGGTGTCGAAGCGTGGCGGAATTCGGCGACGCAGGTGATCCACCTGGCCGGGGCGACCGTACTTCCGGGACTGACCGACGCGCACGCCCATTTGATGGGAACAGGACGCCTCAAGACTCGGGTGGACGTGCTGGAGTCGACCTCGTTTCAGGAACTGCTTGACGCCGTTGCTGCGGCTGTCGCTGAAGCCGAGCCCGGCGACTGGATCGTCGGCCGCGGATGGCATCAGGAAAAGTGGACGGATCAGCCGGAAACGTCGGTTCGCGGATTCCCCGCACACTTTGAGTTGAGCGCGATCTCGCCGGAAAACCCGGTATCAATTAGGCACGCCTCTGGCCACGGCACGTTGGCCAATGCGCGCGCCCTGGAAGCCGCCGGTATCACCGCGAGTACGGCGGATCCGGTAGGGGGAGAGATTCTCCATTTGCGCGGCGGACAGCCGTCCGGGATGCTGATCGAGACAGCACAAGGATTCGTCGCGGATGCCTACCAGAAGTGGCTGGACGCCAGGAGTCCGGCCGAACGCGTGGCGGACGAGCGGCAGGCGCTGCGAGTTGGGATCGAGGAGTTCCTGCGTAACGGAATCACGCAGGTGCATGACGCAGGCGTGTCCGAAGACGATATCGCTCTGTACCGGTCAGCCCTGGAGGCTGGGGAGTTGAATCTCCGTGTCTGGGGGATGCTGAATGCCAGCGTGGCCAGCGACGAAGCGCTGACTCGACTGCGAACGATCGGCGAAGGGGGGCACCGTCTCACTGTCCGGGCCATCAAGGGATACGCCGATGGCGCTCTCGGTTCGCGTAGTGCACTGCTGCTCGAGCCCTACACTGATGATCCGACTTTCGGCGTGGAGATACTCCCACCTAGTCGTCTCAAGACAATCGTGGAACTGGCCCTCCGTCATGACTACCAGGTGGCGATTCACGCGATCGGCGATGGGGCGATTCGACGGGCACTCGACATCTATGAGGCCGGATTTGCTCGTCACCCGGACAAGAGTCAGGACGCGAGATTTCGAATCGAACACGCCCAGATCCTTCATCCGGACGATGTGCCGCGGTTTGCCGAGCTGGGAGTGACGGCTGCGATGCAGGGAATTCACTCGACGTCGGATGGCCCGTGGACCCCGATACGACTTGGTATCCAGCGCTCCCATGACGAGGCATTTCCGTTTCGTCCGCTCCAGGAATCCGGCGCGCTGATCGTAAACGGAACGGACTCGCCGGTCGAGCGTGTCAGTCCGTTCGCTTCGATGGCTGGTATGGCCGTCGGAATGATGGGCAACGGGGACATTTTCAACTCGCACCACCTTCTGACTCGTGAGCAGGCGCTCGCCGCCTACACGATCAATCCGGCGATCGCGGCATTCGAGGAAGACCTCAGGGGCTCGATCGTCGTCGGCAAGCTCGCCGATTTCACGATCACGGCCGAAGACCCGCTGACCGTTTCCGCCGAGCTGCTGGCCGACACCCGGGTGGTAATGACGATCGTAGGTGGAGAGATCGTCTATTCCACGGATGAATTCTAGCCGGCGAGCGCAGCCACCCGGTCTGAGAACAGCCGCGCCAGGAGGGTCGCAATCGGACCGGGTCTGCCATCGCCCACGGGTCGGCCGTCCACGCGCACGATCGGCATGATCTCCGTCGTCGTGCCGGCGAGGAACAGCTCATCCGCCGTCTCGAATTCAGCGAGTCTCATGGGGAGCATCGCCACTGGAATCCCGTCGGATCCACATAGCTCCAGCGCTGCGGCCCGTGTGATGCTGGGCAGGATGTAGTTGCTCAGCGGTGCCGTCCGAACGACACCGTCCACCACGCCGAACAGGCTCGTTCGAGTTCCCTCAATCGCCATTCCGTCGCGTACGAGAATCGCTTCATAGGCGCCGGCTTCAGCCGCCTGCTGGGCGGCCAGACAATTCGCCAGTAACGATACCGACTTGATGTCACAGCGCGTCCAGCGATGATCGGCCGCGGTCACGACCTCGACTCCGATCGAGGCATCCGTCGTCGGAGTGAACGCCCATGCGTTGGCGTACACCGTTGGTGAAACTGCCGGGTCAGGGAAGTGGTGGGCCCGAGGAGCGACGCCCCGTGTAATCTGGATGTAAACGAGCGCATCCTGACCTTCCAGGTCGTTTCGGCGGAGCAACTCGTCGCAAACATCTGCCATTGCATCCGCATCTACGCCCCGGATGCCGATCGCGGCCAGGCCTTCGGCCAGTCGACGCAGGTGCCCTTCGATCTCGAATGCGACGCCGCCGTACATTCGAACGACCTCATAGATCCCGTCCGAAAACAGGAAGCCACGATCGTCCGGAGAAATGCGGACTTCGTCCTTAGGGACGTACGCTCCGTTGAAGAACACCGTCTCACTCATGCGGCACCGTCCTGAAGGGTCATGTCGACTACGAACGGTGCATGAATACTATGTCGGGCGGCCCAACGATACGCCGCCCGACGTAGATACTTCAGGCGTCAGCGCCGTCCTCAGCCTCGGAATGCTGGTCCGGGTCGTCCACCTCCGGATTGTTACTCTCCGGATTGATGCCTATTCCGCTGATCTTACCGTCCGGCTCAATGACGAATCGAAAAACAAACGGCTCATCCATCTCTGAAAAAATTGCCGTGTGCCAGAACTGAGGCTTGCCGTTTCGCATCCAGTAGCGTTGCGAGACGACTTCCTCCTGGGAGCCGATTTGATCAAACAGGCCCATCATTCGATCCATGATGGAGAATCATCTCCATATAGCTGGCACCGATTTCCATGGAATCGGCAGGCAAATGGGGACCACTTGCCTCTGACTCCTGGGCCGCGACGGGCGCCACCATGCCCAGAATCATCAAAACGGTTGTACCCAGCCTCGTCCAATAGCTCATGACCTGTCCTCCGTTACCGCTGAATAAATAGAAGTTGACGATCTCTATACGGAAGCGACGTCGGTCGGGTTTCTCATACAACACAACACGTCAAGGAGTTGTCGGGGGTGAGTAACAATCGCCCGTTCCATGTGGCGTCTACGCAACAGTAGCGAACGAAATTAGAGCCCGTATAATATCGCGTAATCAATTTGCAGAGGCAGAATTACGCCATGCAGCGAAGGGTCGCTTGGACGCGGCATGAAGATCGCTCCAATTCCGGCTGGGTCATTCCGACGGACAGGGTGTCGGGGGGAAATATCCCCACTCGGGGATGCCATGTGTTGTTGGGTGGCCCAACTGATATGCGCGAGCCGCCAGGAGTCATCGGGCGACAGGCGCTTTGGAGTTTACCGGAGTTGGTTGGCGAGCTTCCTGTTCGCATGACCGGACACGAAGAGAAGGAAGCGGGCAGGATATGATTGAAATTGGATCCAAGCTGAGGGACGAAAAAGGCGCGGCCGTAGCGCTTGTGGCCCTCTCGATGGTCGCCATGTTATCGGCGGTTGCCCTGGCAGTTGATGTTGGCATGATGGTTACGACCCGGACGGAGGCTCAGCGCGTGTCGGATCTGTCGGCGCTCGCCGGCGCCGGGATTCTCGCGATCGATCCTGACGCTGAGACCGCCGCACGCGCGGAGGCAATCAACTTCGCGTCGCTCAACACGGTTCGTGGCGAAATTGCCGTAGTGCTGCCGGCAGACGTTGACGTAAACCTGGATTCAAGCACAGTCACGGTTCGAATGGTTCGAACAGAAATGCGGGGGACTCCTGTAGGTACGTTCTTCGCCCGCATTTTTGGCGTAAATGCCGTTGATATCACCACCACCGCGACGGCAATCGCCGAGCCGGTCGGGCCCGATTGGGGTACCGATTGTATGCTCCCGATCATGCTTCCTGACCGCTGGTCGGAGAGCTTGAGCACTAACGGGCCATGGCCCGGGGCTGACGATTCGTTCGATCCGGTCGGCAATGACAACAAGGGGAAAGTTGATCCATCGCCTGACCTGTATAGTAGTGAGACTGGCTACACCGATATGTCCGTTGGAGACCCGATCGAAATTCACAAGGCCGGCGGCGGTGGTGGCGGGATCAACCCTTCCTGGTACTATCCGTGGACACCCCTTGATGAGGCGGACCAGTTGATTGATGATGGTCCTGGAGCTGCGACCTACCGGAATCGATTCACCACCTGCTTGCAAGGAACTTACTTGATCGGCGACTCGATCCTGACGGAGCCGGGTGCGATGGTCGGCCCCACGAACACCGGTTTCAACGATATATTCAATACCGATCCCGTAATGACCTGGAATGCCAGCGGTGGCGATGAAGGAGAGGGGTGCCCGTGGGATCCGACCCTCAACGATGGTGCCGGAGAATGCAGATACAGTTCACCCCGCATTCGGCCGATGCCCATGTTCGATCCGACCGAGGCGCCGGACCACGGGCGCAAGCAAGTTCACATTAGAAACATCGGACAGGTGTTCGTTGAATCGAAGTCGGGCAACGCATTCATGGCTCGCTGGATGGGACTTGTTCCCAGCTATGCTGGTGATGCATCGGCGGACTCTACGACTGAGGGTCTTCCTAAGAAGCTGCGTCTGATCAGGTAGACTGCCGCACGCGACTCATCGGCCTCATCAGGGCCCTGCTCTCCGGAGCGGGGCCCTTTTTTTGACCTTACGTGTATGGAGTTATCAGGTTCAGTTGGACCCCTCGGATTGACGAGATGTAGATCGTTTATGCCGTGTGCACCGGATCATCGTTGAGTACATTTACAGAGAATATTCGGTTTGCATTACGGAAGCTGAATGAGGAAGGAAGGCACACAATGAGGGGGCTCCGAAGTATGCTGGGAAACGACAAAGGTGCGGCCATTGCTCTAGTCGCTCTGTCGATGGTTGCCTTGATATCGGCCGTTGCTCTGGCTGTCGATGTAGGCATGCTGGTCACTGCACGAACAGAAGCCCAACGTGTGGCCGACCTATCCGCTCTCGCCGGCGCGGGGATCCTGGCAGTGGCTCCGAATGACGAAGGGTCTGCTCGTGCAGAGGCCATCAACTTCGCAGCTCGTAACACGATTCAGGGTGACGTCGCTGTGGTCTTGCCTGCCGATGTGGCGGTCGACCTGGTGGAAAGCACCGTTACGGTCCAGGTGATTCGTACCGAAAACCGAGGTACACCTGTCGGTACCTTCTTTGCCCGCATATTCGGCGTCAACTCGGTGAACATTACGGCCATTGCGACGGCGATTGCCGAACCGGCGGGCCCGAATTCCGAAGTCAGTTGCCTCTTGCCGATCATGCTTCCCGATCGTTGGAGCGAGACCGGCTCGAATCCAGGACCCTATACGTATCCAGGGGCCAGCGACTCGTTTGATCCAGAGGTCATTAATCCGAAGACGAAGGATCTCGATAGCGAAGACGGTGTCTGGGATACCTACACACCACCAGGAGAGTCTGGCGTAACCGGGTATGACAGCACTTCGATCGGTACGCAGATCGAGATTCACAAAGGCCATGGCGGTCCCGGAGGAATGAATCCGTCATGGTACTTCCCGTGGGCACCACTGGACGATGCAGACCAGATCGTCGATGGTGGCAATGGTGCAGCGCGTTACAGAGATCGGTTTGTCAATTGCATGCAGGCGACCTATCTGCCCGGCGATTTTGTGGCGACCGAGCCAGGTCTGATGAAAGGCCCGACCAGTGATGGCTTCGAGGACCTTAATGATCTCGATCCGGAGA
>JBDHMQ010000020.1:0-26413 GCA_039656095.1 Gemmatimonadota bacterium
ACGGCGGTTCCGCAGATCAACGAACTCGCCAGCCACGGGTTCGATCTGTTCTTCAACCTGTGTGACGGAGCATGGGACGAGGGAGGCACACCCGGAATCGAGGTCGTGCAGACTCTCGAGCGCCTTGGTGTACCGTTCACCGGCGCCACCTCCGAGTTCTTCGAGCCATCGCGCGAAGCCATGAAGCGGGCCTGCCTGGCATGGGGGATCGACACGCCGGCGTATCTGGTTACCCGCAACGACGGAGACCTCGAGCGCGCCGCGAATACGCTGCGGTTTCCGATGATCGTCAAGCATCCCAGCAGCTACTCGAGCATAGACCTGACCCGGGCTTCTCGCGTGGAAACACCGGAGGCGCTGTTTGAGCGCGGTCGGATGATGATCGCCAAATATGCAGGCGCCCTGGTGGAGGAATTCATCGACGGCACCGAGGCGACCGTGCTCGTGGCGGAGAATTCGGATGATCCATTTTCTCCGACCGTCTATGCTCCGGTTCAGTACGTGTTTCCACCCGGCGAGACGTTCAAGCACACCGAACTGAAGTGGGTGGACTACGAGCAGATGACCTGCGTGCCCGTCGAGGATCCGGTTCTGGTAGATCGGTTGCGCGAGGCTTCGGCCAGATTTTTCATCGCGCTACACGGCGCAGGGTACGGACGCTGCGACTTCCGCGTCGACGAAGACGGACGTCCATGGATGCTCGAGATGAACGCGAACTGCGGCCTCTTCTTTGAGCTCAAGGATGCGGGGAGCGCGGATCTCTGCCTTATGAGCGACCCGGCCGGACACGTCGGGTTCACAAAGCGGGTCATCGCGTCTGCCTTTGCACGGCACGCGCATCGCCGTCGCAACTGGGAAGTGCGCCCCCGACCGAACGGCCAGTACGGAATGTTCGCTTCGCGCGACATCGCCGCTGGTGAGGTCGTCGTAGCAGATGAAGAGACCCCGTACCGCATTGTCAGCATGGAGTATGTTGAGCAGCACTGGACGGCGGAAAGCCACGCACGCTTCGGCACGCACGCGTGGCCACTCACGGACGATACGTGGGTAATCTGGGGACGGAATCCGGATGAGTGGACACCTGTCGAGCACTCGTGCGACCCGAATGCCTGGTTGACGGGTCTCAACCTGACGGCCAGGCGCGCGATTCCGTTTGGTGAAGAAATCACGCTCGACTACGCAACACGGTACAATGAGCGGATGCCGGCCTTCGACTGCGAGTGCGCATCGGCCGGATGTCGAGGGACGATACGGGGGTCGGACTACCTGGCGGATTTCGTACATCGCTACGGTGACCATTTATCAGACTACGTACGCGGCAGACGATCAGATCGGCTGGACATGCATCAGCCGGGCGCGGCATAGACGAGCTTCATGGGGCCAGGAGAGAAATGAATATGTTTCAATGGATGCGAGCGACGCTCATCGCCGGAATCTTGACCCTGTTGCCAACCATGTTGGCCGCCCAGCAGGACATCCTGCAGGCTGGCCCGATGGTTGGGTATTCAGAGATGCGCGAGGTCGCCCTGTGGGTGCAGACGGCACAAGCGGCGGACGTGAAGTTCGTCTATTGGAATCAAGCCAATCCGGGCGATCGATTCGAGACGGCCGAAGTCAGGACCAGCGACGACGACGTGTTCGCCGTCGAGCTTACGGCCGCGCTACTCGAGCCGGGGCAGACGTACGGCTACGAGGTGCACGTGGACGGCCAGGCCGTTGCGCGGCCATGGCCGCTGGAATTCCAGACGCAGGCACTATGGCAGTGGCGTGAAGATCCGCCGGACTTTCGCTTCGTAATCGGAAGCTGCTTCTATGTGAATGACCCGCCGTACGACCGACCGGGGACTCCGTACGGAGCGGGATTCGACATCCTGGCCTCGATCGGCGCGACGAATCCCGACGCCATGCTGTGGCTGGGTGACAATGTCTACCTGCGCGAGACTGACTGGTTTTCGCGATCCGGCATCATGAACCGCTACACGCATACGCGCTCCTATGCCGGACTGCAGCCGTTGCTCGGATCGATTCACCATTACGCGACCTGGGACGATCACGACTACGGCCCAGACAATTCAGATTGGACGTGGCGCGAAAAGGAGACGACGAAGGAGGCGTTCGACCTGTTCTGGGCGAATCCTTCATCCGGCACGCCGGAGTTCGGCGGTATCACGACAAGCTTTCAGTGGGGCGATGCCGAATTTTTCCTGATTGACGACCGCTGGAACCGATCCTCGGAGCATCGCTCCTCCGACCGTGTGATGCTGGGGCCGCAGTTCGACTGGTTGATCGACGCCCTCGCATCAAGCCGCTCAACGTTCAAGTTCGTGGTTTCCGGCAGCCAGATACTCAATACGCAGGCGCGCTGGGAGACCTACGCGACGTTCCCGGAGGAACGAGCCAGATTTCTGGCGGCGATCGCTGAGAATGACATCCGGGGCGTGCTGTTCCTGACCGGTGACGTTCACTATTCGGTGCTCAGCCGGATGGATCGGCGCGGAGACTACCCGCTTTATGACCTGACTGTGTCGCCCCTCACGGCCGGGCCGACAAGAACGGACGAAGCGAGTAACGCCAACGATTTGATTGTTCCGGGAACGCTGTACGCGGATCGAAACTTCGCCACGCTCGACTTTTCCGGTCCACGGACGGACCGGGTGCTGACCATCACAGTTAGGGCTACGGACGGACGCGAAGTGTGGAGCGAGGAGATTCGGGCGACGGACCTGCATTAGCCCAACCGGTCGCTGCATCGGCCAATTCGTCGATTGCTTCCTGGTCGGTGCGGCCTGATCGCTTGAGCACGTGGAATCCGTGGTCGGCGCCGTCGGCCACGTGAAGCGTGCATGCGGGCCTGAGTTCAGCCACGAGCGGACGCAGCAGGTCGAGGTCGGCCAGCCGGTCGCGCGTTCCCTGGAGGAATAGCATCGAGAGTCCGACGTCTGCGAGGTGGATGCCGCGGTCCGTGGATGGAGGCTTGCCCACGCCATGAAGCGGAAACCCGAAGAAGATCAGCCCTCGTACACCCGGTAGCGTCTGCTCGGCGGCGGCCATCGACGTCATGCGACCACCCATCGATTTTCCCCCTGCAAACAACGGCAGTCCATCAGCCAGGCGACTGGCTGCGTCCACGGCCGCCCGCACCGTCTGGATCAGGCGCGGCGCCCGATCAGGAGCCCGCCGGCCCGCCTCCATGTATGGAAACTGGTAGCGCAGTGTGGCCATGCCACGGGCTGCGAGCGCGGCAGACATCTGCTCCATGAAGGGGTGGTTCATACCTGCACCCGCGCCGTGTCCGAACACGAGCAGGCTGGTAGTGATGGCGGGTTTGACGAGCAGGCCGGACACAGATCCCACGTCTGGCACTTCGATGCTCAGGCTTACGGCCGGCGCGTCCAGTTGGTTCACCCGCTGATCCGGCTCCCGGGATTCGGCGGATCGACGACGTAGCCGTCTTCCGACCAGCGCCCGCGCCGGGCTTCCCAACCCGAGGTCCCGGATTCGAACAGCCAGAAACCCTCGCGCCCGGCGAGCGTGGAGCTTCCGGCGCAGAACACTTCTCCCGCAAAGCCTGCGATGCGCTGGCGGAACGTGGTGTGAATGTGACCGCACAGGTAAGCACCCAACTCAATGCCTGCTGCGGCACCAAGCAGATCGTCGACATTTTCGAGTCCGTGCTCCCATGTGTCTGGAGAGCCGTCGGCCCTGCACGGTGCATAGTGGGTCATCAAGAACACGAACCGGCCTGCGATTCGGGGGTCGGCGAGCGCAGCCCGGAGACCTTCAATCTGTGCATCGGGAATGCGACCGCTCGACTTCAACAGAACGGGGCGCGCACTGTTCACGGCGATCACGGCGACGTCTTCGGCAGGCAACCGAACGATCGGCCACGGCCCGTCCGTGCACAGCTCAGGCAGGTCGCTCTCGAGGCTGGAGTTGAATCGGCGGTTAAACCGTTCCTCCCTGACGTCACGGCGCGTGTAGAGATCGTGGTTTCCGGGGATCACGACGAAGCGGCGGTCACGCATCAGCGGTTCGAGAATACTCCGGGCAGCATCATACTCGGCATCTGTCGCCAGCGCGGTGAGGTCTCCCGTGCACAGCACCAGGTCGGCTTCGAGCTCTCCGGCAAGCCGCACCATCGCCCGGGTCTTGTCGGCCGCAGCAGAAAATCTCTTGCCGCGTCCACGCAACAGGTTTGCACCGCCGGCCAGCCGCTTGCTAGGCCAATCGGACAGCGGGATGTGCCTGAGGCCGAGGCCCAGATGGATGTCGCTGAAATGTAGTATTCGCACGCATCGATGTTCTCCCCGGGGCTTCGAAACGGCAAGCGCACGGTGGTCAGGGAATCGTAAAAGTTGACGGAAATCGATCAGATTAAGTAGATTCGTTGCTCCCGCACGCATTTTCCCGATCCGGAGGCTCATCCGATGAAGGTCCGTAATCTTTTGGTATTGTTTCTTGCCGTCACCTTTGTGACAGCCTGCACAGCGCAGGACGAGGCTGCGACTGATGACGCTGCGGTCATGGTTGATGCGTCTGGCGATGCTGAGGCGCTCGATGCCCTGACCGCCGGTTATGTCGAACACTACAATATGGGTCACGCCGATGTCGTGGCCGCCAATTACGTGGACGACGCCGTGACCGTGTACGCGGATGGTGGAGTCAACCTCGGACGTGCCGAGATCGAAGCCGCTCTGACGGCAACCATGGCCGGATCACCGACACTTAGCATCGATCCTGAGGATATTCACCTGGGAGGCGATAAGGCGGTAGCCCGGGGAACGTGGGGCATTTCGGTGCCGGTCGAGGGTGCTGATCCGATGACCACATCCGGTCACTACATGACGCTGTTCACTCGCGTCGACGGTGAATGGAAGATCATGGTCGTGGCCTCGAACTACGATTCGGAGCAGCCGCCTGAGGCACACATGGGTGTGGTTTCCGAAAACGTGGACGACGAGGAAGATGACGCGATGGATGGCCTGATGACGGCCTATGAAGAAGCTTGGGCGGCGGGCGATGCCAGCGCCATCGGCTGGCTATACACGGAGAACGCCCACGCTTCGTTTGCTAGTCAGCCTGCTGTTCAAGGCCGAGCTGCGATTGAAGCCGCGAACGAAGAGATCAGCGGAACGGCTGACATTCACGCCAAGGGTACGATTGACCTGGGCGACGGCTGGGCGGTAAACGGCGGCTGGTACGAGACCATGGGTGACGACGGCCACAATGTCGGCAACTACCTGTTGCTTGCCCAGGTTACGGAAGACGGCGGCCACCAGATCCACTGGCTGGTGAGCAACGGTCGGCCGGCTCCGGAAGACACGGAAGAGTAGGCGAAAAAAGGCCTATCAACGGGCTCGCCGTCATCGTGGCGGCGAGCACCGTTTCTCAGTTCGCTTTAGCGCTGGAGTCGTGTTGTAACGGTGAATCCGCCGTTGACGAATTCGGTGAATAGTTCCCGGCCGGAAACGCTCCAGTCGACGAACCGCACGTAGGTATCGCCGGGCATTTCGAACGTCACCACATTGCCAACCTGCGTCCACGATCCCGCCATCGAAACAAGCTGTTCACTCGGCTCCGGAGATACGCCTGCCGGAATGAAGAACTCCCCCGAAGTCGTTCCGTCAGGGGCCATGACGAGATCGAAGTGGCCGCCTCCCGCAATCAGATCGTGCGTCGTGGTCGATGAGACGATCATCCATTCGACGACTTCGTAACTTCCGGCAATGCCTGGTTCCGGAGACGTCGCATCACTACAGGCGCCGAGGCCCAGTGCGACGATCAGCGCCGCACCCGACCATAGCTTCGACTTTGCTCTCAGCATCAATCGGAATCAGACTTCGGGCGATAGGTGCCATCAAACGCGGTGTTCCAGGACTCCCCGTCCGTAGAATTTTCCCAGTGCTGGCGTACGCTACCGTCCTCGTTCGGCGTCCAGGTGATGCGTTGCTGGCGCATGACTCCGTCCCGGCCCTTGAGCTCTCCTCGCAGGACCATCGAACCGTCCTCCATGCCGCCGTCGAGTACGAGCAACAGACCGCCCGCGTCCACCCATGTCTGGTGCCACTTTCCGGACCGCTGATCGTAGATGTTGAAGCTCTCGCCAACCGAGCCGCCCGCACCCTCCCACTGTTCATGCAGCACACAACCGTTCAACATTGGAGTGATCGTGTTCGTGCCGGCGAGCTTGCCGGCAGCATTGTGAACCACCCAGTCTCCGGCCCAGAAGTCGAACTGGCGGTACTCGGGCGTTGAGCAACGAGCCTGTTGGGCGTTCTGAGCAATGGCGGTCGTGGGAATCAGCACAGCCGCGAGTATGGCGGCGGACAAAATTCGAACATGAAATCGAACGAAACCTGACATGAAAAACAGCCTCCCTACACAGGTGTTGGTCCCTGTTTTCTCGATCATGCGAACACGTCGCGTTGGTCAAAGTTCCGCATCGAATACTCCCAATGGGCTGCGTGTAGAGTGAGCAATAGACCGCCGCCGACTGGGGAACGGGAGGAGCGAGTGGAAATAGCGCGAGCCGCGGGGCGGTACGTGGACGCGAGCGAGCCGAAATTGATGGGCTGGGCAGGCCTCGGCGATTCCGCGGCGTTCGGAGAGTTGGTGCGACGGCACATGCGCCGTGGGTATCACGCCGCTCTCAGCCTGGTAGGATCGCATGATGACGCGATGGATTTGTCGCAGGACGCGTTCGCGAGAGCGCTGAAGCACGCTGCGAAAATGGACCCGGAAAGACCGTTTTATCCGTGGTTCTATCAGATACTGAGGCGGCTGTGTTTCAACTTCCTGCGCGATCGAGCAAACCGGAAGCGGTTGCTGGACGAGGCAGGCGGGTGGATTGCCGACGATCCGGTGTTCGGCGGCGCAATGGAGCGCCCGGATGGCCGACTGCACCGCGAAGATGCGAGGCGGATCATCATTCAGGCGATGGCCGGCCTCCCGGAGACACAAAGAGAGGTGCTGGTGCTCAGAGAATTTGAGAACTTGAAGTATGGCGAGATCGCTGCACTGCTGGATATCCCGGCGGGAACAGTGATGTCGAGGCTTTACGCAGCTCGGCAGGGGCTTGCCGATGCGTTGGAGGAGCATGACTGAACAGAGCAGATCGCCCGACCTCGAACGACAGGTCGAGCTGATGATGCGGGCGCTGGACGACGATCTGACCGCCGAAGAGCGTGTGGAGTTCGACGACTGGCTTGCCCAGGAACCTGAATCACGCGCGGAGTGGAAACGCTTGTCGCGCGCCAGGGAGGTCACGATGGGAATGAAGTTGCGCAACCCGCCTGAGGAAGCCTGGGACGGGTACTGGACGAGTGTCTACAGCCGCGTGGAGCGTGGCGTCGCATGGCTCCTCGTCTCGGTCGGTGCGATCATAGTCGGAGGCTGGGCCATCTGGGAGTGGATCGGTGCGTTGCTGGAGGATACGGCGACCCCGGCACCCGTTCGCTACTCGATGATCGCCGTATTTCTCGGACTGTTGATTCTGTTGATTTCCGTAGCGAGGCATCGCCTCAATGTAAGTAAATCCGATCCATACAAGGGCATACAACGATGAAAATGACCCCCTCTCCTTCGATTGCCGGCCGGACGATCACCGAGACACTCGGGCTGGTTCGCGGCAACACCATTCGCGCGCGACACGTAGGCAAAGACATCATCGCCAGTCTTCGGACCATCGTTGGTGGTGAGATCCGTGAGTACACCAAGATGTTGGCGGAATCGCGTGAACAGGCGATCGATCGAATGATCGCAGAGGCCGAAGATCTGGGCGCCGACGCGATCGTAAGCGTACGCTTTTCCACCTCGTATGTGATGGGTAATGCCGCGGAAATCCTGGCTTACGGTGATGCGGTTCGTACTCAGCAGTCGAGCTGATCATGGCCAGGCTGATTTCTCGCCGGTCGCTGGTGATCGCGACCATGGCTAGCCTGATTGCAGGTTCATTACCGGCACAGGTCGTCGGAGACTGGGCCGGGACCCTCAACGCTGGCGGCGTCGAGTTGGCGCTTGTCTTGCACATCACGGAGGCGGATTCCGGTCTGGCGGCTACGATGGACAGTCCCGACCAGGGGGCATTCGGAATTTCAGCGAGTTCTGTTACGGTCACGGGCGATTCGGTGACCATCCAGTTTGCCGGCATAGGCGGCGCGTTCACAGGACAGCTGTCTGGCGATAACGGTCTCGATGGTACCTGGACGCAGGCCGGCCAGAATTTTCTGCTCAAACTTGTTCGATTCGAGGGCGAGCAAGTCCAAACCCGTCGGCCGCAGGAACCCACCGAGCCTTTCCCCTATCTGGCCGAGGACGTGGTGTTTCCCAACGCATCGGCAGATATCGAGCTTGCCGGAACTCTGACGCTACCGTCCGGACCAGGTCCATATCCAGCAGCCGTTCTGATCAGCGGATCCGGCCCTCAGAATCGCGACGAGGAAATTTTTCGGCATCGGCCATTCCTGGTGCTGGCCGACTACCTGACGCGGCAGGGTATCGCCGTATTGCGTTACGACGACCGCGGGTTCGGTGAGTCGGGTGGTTCATTCGCAACAGCAACGAGCGCCGACTTTGCGACGGATACGGAAGCGGCTGTTCGCTACCTGCAGTCCCGCGAAGAAATCGACGGAAGCCGAATCGGTCTGATCGGACACAGTGAGGGAGGAACGATTGCCCCCTTAGTGGCATCGCGATCCGATGCCGTCGCGTTTGTAGTACTGATTGCGGGCCCCGGTATTCGCGCCGATTCGGTTCTCTTGCTTCAGGCCGAAGCAATAAACCGGGCATCCGGCGCCACAGAGGCCCAGATCGCGACGAATCGAGAGCTTCAAAAGCTGCTGTTCGCTGCCGCAACCACGGACGCCACCGAGGCCGAACTGGACGTCGAGCTGAGGCGGATCGTGGCCCCCGAATTCACGGGTGGAGCGCTCGAAGGCCAGCTGGCCTTCGTTTCGTCTCCGTGGATGCGCTGGTTTCTTGCCTACGATCCCGGCCCCGTACTGCGGCAACTGAAGATTCCTACGCTCGCCGTGACTGGTTCACATGATCTGCAGGTTATAGCCGGGCCAAACCTTTCCGCCATCGAAGCGGCGCTTGAAGCCGCCGGAAACCCCGACTTCTCCGTCGTCGAACTGAAGGGGCTGAATCACATGCTTCAGACCTCCGAGACCGGATTAGTGTCGGAGTATGGCCGGATCGAGGAAACGATCGCTCCCCAGGCGCTGGAAACGATTGGCAATTGGATCGTTCATCGATTCGTCGCCTCCTGACCCAATTCGTCGCTGGAGCCTATGCGCCTCATCTCTCTCTGCCCCAGCCTGACGGAGCTGATTTTCGACCTCGGGCTCGGTAGCTCGCTGGTAGGCCGAACGAAATTCTGCGTTCATCCGACTGGCTCTGTAGATGCGATCGAGAAAGTGGGTGGGACGAAGAACCCTCGGATCGAGCGTATCATCGAGTTGCGCCCCGATCTCGTATTGCTCAACACAGAAGAGAATCGCCGGGAGGACGCCGAGGCGCTCGCAGAAGCCGGAATCCAGTGCCACATCAGTCTTCCGCGAGATACGACAGAAACAGCCGAGATGGTGCGATCGATCGGGGCCGTTGTTCGACGGGTCACTGAAGCAGAGGCAATCGCCCGGGACATCGAACATCGCGCTGTGCGAGTGCAAGCAGACGCCGCAGGAAAACCACAGGTGTCATTCGCCTACTTGATCTGGCGCGATCCACTGATGACTGTGAGCGCCGACACGTTTGTCAGCTCGCTGCTCTCACTGCCCGGTGGCCGCAACGTGTTCAGCGACAACCCTGATCGGTATCCCACGATCGACGAGAAACTCCTCGCAACAGCAGATCCTGATCTGGTCCTGCTGTCGTCCGAACCGTTCCCGTTTCTTACACAGCATGCGCAGGAACTGGCACGGTCAACGGGTTTGCCAATCGATCGATTTGTATTTGCCGACGGGGAATTGCTCAGCTGGCACGGAAGCCGGACACCTGCGGGTATCGATTACGCAGCGACACTGATTCGCGATGCCCGAGCTGCGTCAGGGTGACAGGCGGCGCATCGTCCAACTCTGTCCGTCTCTGACGTATTCCAGCCGGTCGTGAAGCCGGTCGAGTCGACCCTGCCAGAACTCAAACCGCTCGACGTGCAGGCGATATCCGCCCCAGAAAGGCGGCAAGGGTATATCTCGGCCGTGGAACTCGGCCCGGCGGGCTTTCATTCTGGCCACGAGCTCGTCTCGATCAGCGAGCGGAGAGCTCTGGACGGATGCCCAGGCGCCAAGCTGGCTGCCTCTCGCCCGCGTTCTGAAGTAGGCTTCCGATTCTGACTCCGACGTGCGCGAAACCCGTCCTTCAACCCTGACCTGCCTCTGAAGAATCCGCCAGTGAAAAGTGAGCGCCGCCTGCGGATTGGCCTCCAGATCCCGCGCCTTCCGGCTCTCGTAGTTCGTGTAGAACACGAAACCGTCATCGCCGAAGGACTTCATCAAGACCAGCCTGGCGGACGGCATTCCTTCTGAATTCACAGTGGCCAGATTCATCGCCTCGGGAAGCAACAATCCGGCCTTGGAAGCATCCTCAAACCAGTGCCCGAACAACGCCACGGGATCAGGGCCGGCGGATTCCTCCGACAGTCCGCCGAGTGTGCCCTTCCGAACCAGTAAGAGCGCCCGTAATGTGGAGCGAATTGACATCGTGCCTGACCCTGTGAGTGAATGACCCGCGGAAGTCTCGCCTGTGCAGCCTGATGAATCAGAATATACATTCGACGATGCGGTCGCGCCGCCACCGGCGCTATAGTGTGCCCACAAGGAGAACCCATATGCGATTCAACTTTCGTGCGATTCCTCTCTTCCTGGCCTTGACACTAGTGGTTGCCTGCGGCGACAAGTCCGGATCTGAGGCCGATTCAGCAGCAGATAATGCGGTCGAGTCTACTTCCACAGAATCCGCCGAAGACGGGATCATCGTTACAGGCTTCTCCGGTCCCGAATCCGTCGTACATGACGCGCGCGCCGACATTTACCTGGTCTCCAATATCAACGGACAGGCCCTGGCCGTCGACGACAACGGCTTCATCTCGCAGGTCTCCCCGGACGGAACGATTCTGGATCTGAAGTGGATCGATGGAGAGTCGCAGGCTGTTACGCTCAACGCCCCGAAGGGCCTGGCACTGTACGGAGACACGTTACTCGTGGTGGACATGGATGTCGTGCGCCTGTTTGACCGGTCCACCGGTGCCCCGGTCGGCGAGTGGTCAGTGGACGGGGCCACGTTTCTGAATGACGTCGCCGTCGGATCGGACGGCACCATTTACGTCAGCGATTCCGGTGTGCGATTTGGCGATTCCGGTGCGGAAGACACCGGATCCGCCGCGATTCACACGTTCAACTCTGAAGGGTCGCACGGAACGCTCGATGCCGGGGACGTGACTCGAATTAACGGGATCGCAGAACGCGACGGCCGCGTATACGGGGTCGGATCCTGGGGTTCAGGGGCTGTGTTTTCCGTGTCTGGCGGAACTCGCACAGAGTTGCCTCTGCTTCCGGGAGTGAATCTGGACGGGATCATCGTAATGGACGATGGCAACCTGCTGATCTCCGATTGGAGTACGCAGAGCGTCTATCTGCTGCGTCCGAACGGGTCAGTTTCGGCGGTCTCGAAGAACGTCCAGTCTCCGGCGGACATCGGAATCGATCGGGGACGGAATCGGTTGCTGATTCCGGGGTTGCTGGCTGATCAGGTGTTACTGGCGCCGCTTCCCGGGTGATCGGGGCGGACTCAACGAAAGCGCGCCGGGTCGAATCCTGACAAGGGCAGTTCCGATCGACCGGTCAGGATCAGCTCAGCGAGCGCTTCTCCCGTAGCGGGGCCGAATGTCAGGCCCAGCATGGCATGTCCCGTGGCGGCGAATATTCCCTGCCAGCCGGGCAGCGGTCCAATGACCGGGAGTCCGTCCGGCGTACAGGGCCGCAACCCACACCATTCCGATGAGACAGCTGGCGTATCGATGCCGCGCAAGTACTGCCGGGTGGAGCGGGTAAGCTGCTCAAGGCGTGGGCGTCGGATGTCGTCGTTAATGCCTGAGAATTCGAGCGTTCCGGCGAGTCGCAGGCGACCGGGAAGCGGTGTACAGAACACAGCTCTCTCGATGAGCAGGTAGGGACGGTTTATCGCAGGTGTTTCCCCTGCCGACCCCCCGAGATCCACGTGGTACCCTTTGGCGGCCTGGACCGGCAACGGACAGCCGAGTTTTTGATACAGGACCGGGCTGTATGCGCCCGTCGCCAGTATCACAGAGCTGGCCTCGATCTCCTCTCCGCTTTCCGTCCGCACGCCGACCACGCGTTGCTGCCGCGTGATCACTTCGGACACCTCGACGCCCGTCCGAAACAAAGCGCCGTGGCCCCGAGCCAGATCGGCCACGTGTTCGACGAAGCGGAACGGATCCATCGTGCGTCCTTCGGTGTGATGGTAGCCACCAAGCACCGAGTCGGTCAGTGCGGGCTCGGAGTCTCTCAACGGACCCGCCTCGACAAACCGTGGGGCGAATCCCTGCTGCTGTGCGTATTCTGCTTCATGCGCAGCTACGGCCTGTCCGGCCGGTGTGCGGTAGATCTGGAAGTAGCCGTCCGTCGCGTACCCCAGGTTTACGGGCGCATCGGCGCCGATTTCGTCGTGAAGTGATGGGCTTATCCGGGCGAACGGTTCCGACACTCGTCGACAATATTCCAGATGCGCGGGGCTGCAACGGCGCGAGAATGCCCACAACCAACGTGCAAGACCGGGAGCAAGTCGCGGCGGGATGTACAGTGGGCTGAGCGGATCGATCATCGAGCGAACGAGTTCGCGCCAACGTCCGGGTCCGTTGATTGGTGGATGACCTGGTGACACGGTACCCGCGTTGCCAAACGAAGCAGCGCGGCCAATTTCGTCACGCTCGACAACGATCACGGGAGCTCCCCGCCTGGCGAGCGAATAGGCACAGCATACACCGATTACTCCGCCGCCCACGATGACGATGGGAGCCGGATCTCGGGGAGTTGTGGGCTGCGCTGATATCATGTGGGAGGTCAATGTGATGGATAGAGCGGTGTTCACGGAACGGCGTGCACGTCTCGCGGAGCGGATGAGCGACGGGTTGATCCTGTTGCCTGGAAATGAACTCAGCTCGATGAACTATGTCGAGAATCATTACGGATTCAGGCAGGACGGCTCGTTCAGATACTACTTCGGTCTGAACATGCCGGGACTTACAGGGATCATCGACGCGAGCTCGGGTGAGGCGATGCTGCTCGGCCACGAGCCGACAATCGACGACGTCGTGTGGACGGGGCCGCAGCCGTCGTTCAAGGATCTGGCGGCATCCGTCGGCGTTCAGCGTACCGGGGCACCGGAGTCTCTAGCCTCCCATCTCGGCGATGCGGGCGAGACAGGCCGGACGATTCAGTTCCTGCCCCAGTACCGGCCGGAGAATCGACTCACATTCGAATCGCTGCTCGACATTCCTGCCGCCAGTGTTAACGACCGGACGTCTCGTGATCTGATGGAAGCCGTAATCGCCCAGCGACTTGTGAAGACGGATGACGAGGTCGCAGAGATGGAACGGGCGGTCGAGGTAAGTCGAGCCATGCACCTCCTGGCCATGCGCACGGTTCGCCCCGGCCTCTGGGAGCGAGAGGTCGCCGGGCGTATCCGCGGTGAGGCGCTCGCGGCCGGTGGCGACATTTCATTTCCCATCATTTTTTCGGTACATGGAGAGGTCCTTCACAACCATTCGTGGGTCAATCGAATGGAAGACGGACACCTCGTCGTACATGACTCCGGCGCAGTGACGGATTCCGGATATTGCAGCGATATTACTCGCACCATTCCGGTATCGGGTCGTTTCAGTGCCCGGCAGCGCGCAGCGTATGAGGCTGTACTTGGAGCGCAGCTGGCGGCGATCGAATCGATGAAACCGGGGATCCCGTTTCGGGACGTTCACCTGATTGCTGCCCGCGAACTCGCATCTGCGTTCACGGATATCGGCCTGATGAAGGGTGACCCCGCAGATGCCGTGGAGAACGGCGCCCACGCCCTGTTCATGCCACACGGCCTGGGGCATATGCTTGGCCTGGATGTGCATGACGGAGAAGCCATCGACGAGAATCTCGTTGGATACGGAGACGGCTTCGAGCGTAGTGAGCAGTTTGGCCTGTCGTCTCTGCGCCTTGCCAGGCCGCTGGCATCTGGTTGGGTGGTCACGGTAGAGCCCGGCGCCTATTTCATACCGGAGCTGATTGAACGCTGGAGGGCCGCAGGTACGTGCTCTGAGTTCATCAACTACGATAAGCTGGAATCCTGGGTGGGATTTGGTGGCATCAGAATCGAGGACGACGTGCTGGTGACGGATGATGCGCATCGCGTTCTCGGCCCGCCGATTCCCAAGCACCCCGATGAGGTTGAGACCGTAATGGCTGAGGCTATGGACAGGAGTTCATGAGGATGCAAGACAGAAACAGGCTCGAGATCACACCGACCGAGTTGGCAGACAGCCTGGAAGGTGGCGAGAACATCCAGGTTCTCGACGTGCGGGCTGCGCACCGGCTCGCATCGGGCACGGTAGAAGCACCGAGGTTCTTGAACACCGTTGGATCGGTCATCATGAACCTGGACGACCCGACCGAGGTCGGCATCGACAGAGAGGCGCGAGTGGCCGTCGTGTGTGGGCATGGAAACGCCAGCCTCGCGGTGACTGCCCACCTGATAAACCGGGGATTCCAGGCGCTGTCACTTCAGGGCGGTATGGCAGCATGGACGGACCTGCTTCGCGAACGAGTCCTCCCGACTCCCGCGGGTTTTGATCGGCTGATCCAGTTTGACCGAATCGGCAAGGGAGCGCTTGGATATCTCGTCATCAGCGGTGAACAGGCTCTCGCCGTGGATCCGTCTCGCGACTGGCAGGCCTGGGCACGGGCTGCCGAGGCGGCTGGAGCACGCCTGGTCGGCGTCGCGGATACTCACATTCATGCCGATTACATCAGTGGCGGGCCGGCCCTCTCGGCCGCTCTGGGTGTTCCGTACTACCTGCATCCCGCTGATGCCGTGTATCCCTATGATGGCACGCCCGGTGTAATCGAGTTCACACCCGTCGGTGACGGCGACACGATTTCGGTCGGCGAGGCTGTGGTGACCATCCACCATACGCCGGGTCATACGACGGGCAGCCTGTGCTTCGCGCTTGGTGACGAAGCCGTGCTCACCGGCGATTTCCTGTTCGTCGCTTCGATTGGCCGCCCGGATCTTGCCGGCTGTACCGAAGAATGGACAGGCGATTTGTGGAACAGTCTGAACGGCGCCCGCGACACGTGGCCACGGCAGGCATTTGCTTATCCGGCCCACTATACGAGCGACAAGGAGCGGAATCCGGATCTGTCTGTAGGGCGGCGGTTGGCTACGCTGTTTGAAGAAAATCCACCGCTTGGGATCATGGACGAGGCCGAATTCCGCGCCTACGTAAACAAGGGAGTCTCAACACCACCGGAGGCCTACCCGAAGATCAAGGCCATCAACATCGGCATTGTCAGCGTCACCCCTGAAGAGGTGGAGATCCTGGAGGCGGGGAAGAGCGAGTGCGCGCTGGGCTGAGCAAAGCACCGACTACAAAGCACAGCGCAGCAGCGGTCAGTCCGACCGTGTAAGGAGTCACCCACGCAGCGGCGGGCAGGGCCCCAAGTCGGACCGCTGCTACACCGGCCACGCCTCCGGCCATCGCGGCGAGTGCTGCGGGCGTACCAGGCCTTCGGGTGTACAGTCCGGCGACGACCGGTACGAACAGGCTCACCGACATCAGAGTGTAGAATACGCTCAGCGATCCAATTACCGACGGCAGCGCGATGGCCAGAGCGACACCGAATCCCCCGCCGGCGACCGCTGCGATTCGGGCCATCCGCAACACCTGTCGATCTGACGCATCCGGCCGAACAAACCGCTTGTAGATGTCCTCCGACAGTGACGTGGACAGCATGAACAGGATCGCGTCAGCCGAGCTGATTTCTGCTGAGAACACTGCGGCGAGAGCAAGCGCTCCGATGCCCGCAGGCAGAGCCTGCGTAAAGACGATCGGAAGTGCCAGCTCCGGGTTGGCGAGCGCGGGATCCACGACCCGGGCGATCATTCCAAATAGAGGTGGGACGATCGCGAACAAGCCGAGCGCGACCGCACTGAGGATGACCCCAAGCCTTACGGCCCGGGCGTCGCGGCCACCGTACACTTTCTGAATTAGTCCTGGCGAAACGATGAACGCCGGAGCCAGAAGAAACAGGTACATCCAGCCGGAGCCGCCGCTGGAGGTGAAGCCCAGGTAGTCGGGGCCCGCTGTCTGTGCTGCCTCGACGATACCGTTCCAGCCACCAACGCCCTGGAGGGCGACCGGTAGGGCCAGCAGCAGACCTACCAGCAGCACCACGAGCTGAACAAGGTTTACCCAGGCCGAAGTAAGCAGGCCGCCGGCCGAGAAATAGAGCGTCATTACGCCCCCGGCGATCAGGCAGCCGACCGGCTTCGGGACACCTGCCACGACGTTCAGAATCCAGGCGGCCGCGATCAGCTGCCCGGCCAGGATCGCCAACGTGGCAATCCACATTACTCCCGCTACCACAGCCCGAACCGACGGGCCATACCGCAGCTCAAGGTAGTCGCCAACGGTGTAGAGTCCGCGCTCTGACGCGATCTTCCAGATGCGTGGCCCGACCCACAGGCCGAGGATTGCCGTGCCGATTGCCGCAGAGCCGACCCACCACCACGCTGCGAGGCCGTTCCGGTAGCCGAGCCCAGCCGCCCCGACGGTGGATCCGGCGCCGATATTCGCGGCCAGAATCGTGGCGCCGAGGAGCCAGGGTGAAAGGCTTCGGCCTGCCACGAAAAACGAGGAAGTGTCTTCGACCCGCCGTCCGATCCACAGGCCCAGCAATACCAGGCCCGCTGAGTACAAGAGCAGCAGGAGAAGCGTAAAGTTCATCGACTGGTCACCGATTCATCATGTCCGACATGGATGGAAATCCTTCGATTCCTTCGGCTGCGTGGACAGCCCTCAGAATGGCCTCGGCGACCACGTCGGCGGCCAACGCCCCGACTGTCAGCAGGCTGACCTCCGCTTCGAGGTCGCCTGTGGCGAGGGCGAACATCGTGTCTCCATCCCACGGCGTGTGGGCCGGAGAGACAGTGCGAGCGAGCCCGTCGTGGGACATGCGCGCCACTCTCGTCGCCTCGGCCTGCGTGAGGCTGGCATTCGTCGCGATCACGCCGATTACCGTGTTGCTGTGGGGCATGGCAGCGGGCGGAATTCCTTCCCGAACCAATTGCCTCGCGTCCACGAGCTCATCACCGGATTCACTACGCACACCCGCGATGACCTGTCCGGTCGCTGGATCGATGATGTCACCGGCAGCGTTGACCGCGACGATCGCCGCGACGATCAATCCACTCGGCAGGCGAATCGAAGCCGTTCCGATGCCGCCCTTCATCGCGCGACCCATTCCCCGGAGCTTCCCGACCGTCGCACCGGCGCCTGCACCCACATTGCCTTCAGGCACCGGTCCGCGGGCAGACATCGCCTGTGCGGCTGCTCGGTATCCGCACTCGGCGTCGGGACGAATTGATCCGTCGCCGACAGTCAGATCAAACAGGATCGCGGAGCTGACGATCGGGACCGTGCTGCCCCCGAACACCAGACCGATGCCGTGCTCCTCCAGGTAGCGGGTGACGCCGTCGGCCGCTGACAGACCAAACGCGCTACCCCCGGACAGGACTACCGCGTGGACCTCCTGGACCAGGTTCGCGGGGTCCAACATGTCCGTTCCGCTTGTACCGGGAGCACCTCCTCTGACGTCCACTCCGGCCACAGCCCCGTGCGGGGTGAGAACCACCGTGCAGCCGGTAGGGCGCGACTGCAGCGTCTCGTGACCCACAAATACGCCCGGTACAAGGCCGATGCCCGAGTTCTGGGCGCAGGCCACGGCGGGAATCGCCAGTATTCCTGCAACCCACATCATCTGCGCCACTCGATTCGGATTTCGTCTCATCGTGTCCTTCGCTCCCGCCCGTCTGTCTGGCGCCTGAGAGTTGAGTCATGCGAGACGGCGCCGCCAACCGGCAAACGACGGGCTCAGGTGGCTCGCCGCAACGCGACGATCACACAATGCAGTCCAAATCTGTTGCACGGTCGCCACCCCCTGGCAACGTCATATCACTAAACTGTTAAACAGTCACAGGTTACGTACAGGCACGCCGGTTGCCGTAGCAGGAGGGCATGAACGAGCGACCTGATCTACCTACAAGCCCGGAACAACTACTGGCCAGCGCGGCGCGTGCCGATCATTCCAAGCACGTACTCAGCCTATTTCTCTCGATTCAGCGAGACGAGATCGAGAACGACCTGGGCCGCGTGCTGGCACGCACCCTGCGACGTGTTCCGGCAGGTCGGCCGCTCCTTCGAGATCGCGACCGACAAGTTGTTCAGGCCGTGCGCCATCTGGTGCCCGACTTGGAACCGGGCGACCGTCGCCTGAAAGAACTCAATTTGCGGCTGTGCGACGCCGAGCGTCGAGCAGGAATGAGCCGCTAAGTGGACGACACAATGAGCACGCGAGCCAACTGGCATACACAAGGGTTATTGCGCAGCCCGAGTTCCGGCGAAGCAGAAGCAGCAGAACTGCGGGATCGGGCAACTCGACGCATTGCGCTGTTTCTCCATTCATCGGTCCGGAACGTCGAGACGAATCTTGCTGGTTCATTGCTGACGGTTCTCTGCCGTCTTCCGGACAGCACGCCACTTCGGCGTTCGCAGGACCACACGATCGTAGGTGATGTGCAGGTCCTGTTCGATGAAATCGAGACCGACGATCTCCGTCGACCCCGACTGAAGTTCCTGCTCGAAGCGGCGACCTTCCGGGCCCGCATGTAACAGGTCGCCGAACCAGCGCAGCCAGCGGCATCAGGCGCGCCGGGGCCGCCGCACCATTATATTCCCACCTTTCGTAGACATCCTTTCGGGCCCCGCACGGGGTCCGGGCGTTTCCAATACGGGCCTTTATGATCATCACACTGACCAACGGGGCAGATGCCGGACGTGTTCGCGTCGCTCTGGCGGACCTCGGTCTGTGGACCCGCGAGTTCTCGTCTACCCGCGGGGGTACACAGTTCTACGTACTGGCCCACTCCAGGGCCGTCGATCGCTCCGCAGTTCTTGCCGTCGAAGGTGTTTCCGATCTCGCCGAATCCGCATCGGCTCATCCCCTGGTGGATTCACTGGGGTCGGAAGTTGATATCGCGGGGGTTCGGATTGGCGGCACCGCTGCGCCGGTTTTGTTCGCCGGACCGTGCAGCGTCGAGTCAGAGGATCAGATTCACACAGTAGCGCGCCAACTGTCAGTCCTCGGCGTACGGTTTCTGCGGGGTGGTGCGTATAAGCCTCGAACATCGCCTTATGAATTCCAGGGACTGGGACGCGAGGCACTCCAATGGATGCGGGCTGCTGCAGATGAGTCCGGCCTGCTCGTTGTGACCGAAGCGTTGTCGGAATCCTCGCTGGCCGACGTGGCAGAGGTCGCCGACCTGATTCAGATCGGCTCACGCAACATGCACAACTCTCCTCTGCTCAGCGCGGCGGGGCGAACGGGGCGACCGGTACTCGTGAAACGTGGGATGGCGGCGACGGTGGAAGAATGGCTGTCCGCCGGTGAATACTGCCTGGCGCATGGGGCGCCAGCCGTCGTGTTCTGCGAGCGTGGCATCCGAAGCTTCGACGACGGCACGCGCAACCTGCTTGATCTCGCCGCTGTAGCCCTCCTGCGTCACACACATGGAGTTCCCGTGATTGTCGATCCATCCCATGGGATCGGTCGCCGCGACCTGATACTCCCACTGAGCCTCGCGGCAATTGCGGCGGGTGCAGCTGGCCTGCTGGTCGAAGTGCATCCGCAGCCGGGTGCGGCTCTCAGCGACGGGCCGCAGGCGATTTCATTCGGCGCCATTGCCGAACTCGCGGCTGCCCTGGCGGCGGATCGGCCGGCAGCCCTCGCGAGCAAGAGCTGAGCGACCGACCGTCCATGCAGTTCCGGGTGCCGGTGCAGGCTCTCTCTCTGGGGGAGGCGTTTTTCCCGGAACTTGATGCCGCTGATGGCGATCGAGCCACTGTCCGGTTGCTTACGGTAGAACTCCCAAAGGACTCAGATCCGCTGGCTCTGTGGGCGGCTCTTCCCGATGAATTCGGTGTTTTCTGGGAGACAGCCGACGAAACGATCGCCGGGGCCGGAATCTGCCTCGAACTCAACCCCGCCGGAAACTGGAAAGAGGAGATGGCTCGAGTCGCCGCGGCGACTCGGTTGCCGATGGCGGACGGTCCGTCCAGCCACCTTCCGCAGCCACGACTGTTGGGCTCCGTGCCGTTTGCGCCTGGCTGGGTGGATGAGCGCTGGGAGTGTCTCTCGAGCCCCGGGTTCGTGTTGCCCCGTTGGACCATGTTTCGCGACTCCGACCGGGTCATACTTCAGCTCGCTGTCGACGGACCGAACGACAAGTCCGTGCGTGAAACGATCGAGCGTAACATCGCTTCTCTAGAATTTGTATTGTCGGGAGAATCAGACGCCGAGCAGCGATGGGCCACACCCTCTCGGGTAACGATCCCGTCCGGACAGGATGCCACGACCTGGCAGGCATCCGTTGAGTCCGCAGTGACCGCGATTCGTAACGGACAACTCCAAAAGGTGGTTCTATCCCGTTTTGTCACCCACGAGTTTCCGGATCCGGCGTCTCCCGTCGCTCTGTTGCGTCGGCTCAGTAGACTCAGCGTGGGCCGGTATCGATTTGGACTCCGCCACGGCGATACTTCGTTTATTGGAGCATCGCCTGAATGCTTGTTCGACAAGCGGAGTACCTCGGTAATGGTCGAAGCCCTCGCAGGTACGTATGACCTTGGCCCCGACAATTCGGTCGATGCTCTGATCCGGGCCACCGAGCATCTGTTCGCCAGCGGCAAAGACCTCGAAGAACACTCGCTCGTCGTGCGCGGAGTCCTGGATGCGCTGGAGCCAGTATCGAATTCGGTGACTGCAGCAGAGTGGCCCCTGGTCCGAGAGGCTCGAGGGTTGGCACACCTGAGCACGGATGTGGCCGCCGAGCTTCGGCCCGGCGTGACTCCGTTGGCGCTTATACAGGCGCTTCACCCGACACCTGCCGTTGGTGGCCTGCCGAGCTCTGATGCGGTGGATTTTATCCGGCGGGTGGAGCCGGAGCCGCGCGGCCTGTTTGCGGCTCCAGTGGGTTGGATTTCCCCCACAGGGGACGCCTGCCTCGCCGTGGCGATTCGATCTGCCCTCCTCCGGGGGAACCAGGCAAGGGTCTATGCCGGTGCAGGTATCGTGTCGGCCTCCGATCCTGCCGCTGAGTGGGAAGAGACGGCGGCGAAGCTGCGATGGCTGGGTGAACTCGGTCCTGAAGACGGTCTCTCATGAATTTCGCGAATCTACAGGCCGCGTGGGCTGAGTGGCTGATCGATGCGCTCATTGCATCGGGAATTCGGCGTGTGGTTGTAAGCCCCGGTTCCCGCTCCACTCCACTCGTACTGGCGATCGCCAGGGCCGAACGGGAAGGCCGTATTGCCAGCACTGTAGTCATTGACGAGCGGTCTGCCGCCTTCCTTGCTCTGGGCCAGAGTCGGGCAACCGGTGATCCGTCGCTGCTTGTCTGCACGTCCGGCAGTGCTGGCGCGCATTACCTTCCGGCCGTCGTCGAAGCCAGCCAGGCACGCCATCCAATGATCGTGCTTACGGCAGACCGGCCCTTCGAGTTGCGGGGTCGGGGCGCTTCTCAGACGATCGATCAGCCCGGCATGTTCGGACGGTTCGTACGGACGTCCTTCGAGGTCGGTCCGGCAGATTCCGATCGACGGGCGGTCGATGGACTGCTGCGGACAGCCTGGCTGGCGGTTCACGCCGCTACCTGGCCGATTCCCGGCCCGGTACATCTCAACCTCGGATTCCGGAAACCGCTCGAGCCAACGGGCGAGTACGATTCGGATCTGGATTCCTTGCATGCCAGGGTGGCCGACGCGCTCAGAGGTGGCCTTCCGGGTGTTGTCCGGTCGACTACCCACGTCGATTCGAGTGCTTTGGATGAAGCCGCAGCCCGGATCAGAAAAGCCCACCGGGGAATCCTGGTGCTTGGTCCCTCTTCTCTGTCCGAGGCTCCCGGGGCGGAGGCCGTGAATTCATTCACCCAGGCGTCGGAGTTTCCGGTTCTGGCAGAATCGACCAGCCAGCATCGGCTGGGTGAGACGGAGTTCTCGTCCGTATGCGATGTGTTCGAACCCTTATTCGGCGGCCATGACTTCCTGGCTGCACACGCTCCCGATCTCGTCGTGCAGGTTGGCGGCGCTCCGGTCGGTCGTGCGTTGGGCGCATGGATCGCGACCTCAGGAGTCGAGCGGATCGTGATCGCCACGCAAGTCACAGCGGAAGCATTCAACCAGGCGTCGCAGATCCTCATCGGGGACGCTGATGAGACGCTCCGAGGCCTGTCGGTTCGACTATCCGGCGATAGCGATGGAGCCCTTGATGCTGCTTGGGCACGAGAGATCGTCGCCGCAGCAGACGGGGCAGCGGCGGCGGTCGATGCGCAGTTGGCCGAGCTGCCGTCCGAGGATTTGACCCAGGGTGTGGCAGTTCGGTTGGCGGTTCGGGCGGTTCCCAGGGGAGGATTGTTGATCGTTGGTAACAGCATGCCGGTTCGGGATGTGGACCTGTACTGCAGGGCCGCCGCCCGCGACATTGGTGTGCTCTCGCAGAGGGGCGCAGCCGGCATCGATGGCCTGATTTCAGGCGCGGTCGGAGCGGCGACGGCCTCGCGACGGCCGACGGTTCTACTGCTCGGTGATGTCAGCTTTCAGCATGATGTCGGAAGCCTCGCGGTGTGCCGTGAAGCGATGGAGTGCCACGTTTCAGTGACGATTGTAGTGCTTCAGAATGGAGGTGGCCGGCTGTTCGAGCTGCTTCCAGTGCGGAGTCAACCCGATATTGAGTCCACGTTTGAACGCTTCTTTCTCACACCGACGGCATTGGACATTGGCCAGGTCGCGAGCTCGTTTGGCGTGGAGTCGCGGCGAGTCACGGAGCCTAGTGCACTGGCAGAGTCACTGGCGGAGTCGATGATGCGCGCCGGAGTCACAGTGATCGAAGCGGTGGTCCGAACAAACGCAACAGAATAGAGAAAGTGATTCAATGAGTTCCGTAAGTTGGGATGCCCAGCCGGGCTATGAGGACATCATCTATGAAAAATCTCCCGACGGGATCGCCAAGATCACGATTAATCGTCCGGAGGTCCGCAACGCCTTCCGCCCTGCGACGATCAAGGAATTGCAGCGAGCCTTCGACGACGTGCGGGATGACGGTTCTATTGGCGTCGCCATCCTGACTGGCGCGGGCGACAAGGCATTTTGCTCAGGTGGCGACCAGACCGTGCGCCAACAGGGCGGATATGCTGGCGACGATGGAATCCCGAGGCTCAACGTGCTCGATCTTCAGCGCCAGATTCGCACTCTACCGAAGCCAGTGATCGCGATGGTCGCGGGCTATGCGATCGGTGGTGGCCACGTTCTGCATGTGGTGTGTGATCTGACCATCGCCGCGGACAACGCGATATTCGGGCAGACGGGGCCAAAGGTCGGTTCGTTCGACGGCGGATTTGGCTCTTCATATCTGGCCCGAATCGTTGGCCAGAAGAAGGCGCGCGAAATCTGGTATCTCTGCCGGCAGTATGATGCTCAACAGGCGCTCGATATGGGTCTGGTGAATACGGTCGTACCGCTTGAGCGTCTCGAGGAGGAGACGGTGCAATGGTGCCGTGAAATGCTTGAGCACAGCCCGATGGCGTTACGCCTTCTGAAGGCGGCTCACAACGCTGACTGCGACGGTCAGACCGGACTTCAGCAACTCGCCGGTGATGCGACGCTGCTGTTCTATCAGACAGAAGAAGCCCAGGAAGGGAAGCAGGCCTTTCTCGAAAAACGGAAGCCGGACTTCTCGAAATTCCCGCGGTATCCGTGAATCGAGCCCGGGCCTGGGTTCTCGCGGCTCGGCCAAAGACTCTCCCGGCTGCTGCCTCACCGGTCATAGTCGGTAGCGCGCTCGCGTTCCAGGTCGGCGGCTTCGCCCCTGGTCCAGCGTTCGCTGCACTCGCGGGCGCCTTGCTGTTACAGGTGGGTTCCAACCTGGCCAACGACGTGTACGATTTTGAACATGGCGCTGATTCGGCTTCCCGTCTCGGACCGCTTCGTGTCACACAGGCGGGCCTGCTGTCCAGCACGGATGTGAAACACGGTATGTGGCTCGCGTTCTATGTGGCTGCAGTATTCGGTGCGTACCTGACGGCAGTTGCAGGATGGCCGGTCGTGGTCATCGGGCTTGCCTCGATCGTCGCAGCTGTTGCCTATACTGGCGGACCGTTCCCGTTCGGCTACCGTGGACTCGGCGATCTGTTCGTTCTGTTGTTCTTCGGCTTTGTCGCCGTATGCGGCACAGTGTGGGTGCAGGTAGGAGTGATTCTTCCATCCGCCTGGCCGGCCGGCCTGATGGTCGGGTGCCTGGCGTCGGCAATTCTGGTGGTGAACAACGTCAGGGACCATGAGACGGATCGAGTCGCTGGAAAGCGGACGCTGCCGGTGATGTTCGGGCGGACGTTCGGCGTCATGGAGTACGGTGTTCTGTTGGTCGTCGCATTCGCTTCTGTGTATGCCATGGTGTGGTTTCAGTACGTTCCGGTCTGGGCCCTGATGTCCTACCTGACACTACCGGTCGCGATCGTACTGTTCATACATGTGCGGAAGTACCGCGGGCCGGTTCTCAACCACACGCTGGCCCAAACGGCCAAACTCCTGTTCCTGTTTTCCGCGCTGTTTGCGACGGGCATCGTCGTCGGTGTGCTCGTGCCGTGAGCGATCGCTCTGCGGCCACCCTCCGGACGGTCGTCCGCGATCCGTTCGGTGCCGATCGAGAGGCCGTTCTGCTTCGGCTGGATGATGGCGCCGGGAACGTCGGCTGGGGTGAAGCCTCTCCGCTCGCAGGATACTCACCGGATGATATCGATGGCGCTTCCCGAGCCCTGGATGCCTGGGCGGTACGCTGGACGGCGGGCGAATTTGGTGGAAATGGATTCGAGCGCACTCTGGACCTGGCTCTCGCGCATACGGATCTGCGCGGTGTCCCGTCCGTCCGTTGTGCGATCGATACGGCCGTGCTTGATCTCGAAGCCCGCGGACTCGGCGTGCCGCTGCACGTAGTGCTTCTGGGACTGTTTGAAGAAACACAGGTTGTCAAGCGCGTGCCGGTATGCGCGCTCGTATCGCTGCAAGGCGTCGACCGGCCGGGGACACCGGCCGTTTCAGCCGATGTTCTGAGTGACGTGAGGCAGTGGATCGCCGAGGGATTCAGCGTCGTGAAGTTCAAGGTCGGCGGAGACCGCGGGTTCATGGAGCAGCTTGAGCAGCTGCGAGCTGTTCGTGCCGAGTTTCCGAACCTGAAGATCCGGCTCGATGCAAACGGGTCGTGGACGCCCGAAGAAGCCCTCCAGCGACTTGCCGAGCTGAAGGCTGCAATCGAGCCCGAACTCGTCGAGCAACCTGTTGGGGCGCTGGAGTTGCTGACGTTCGCCGATTCGCCAGTGTCCCTGGCGGCGGACGAGTCACTCCGTCTGTCGGATGCCATACCTGCCGTCACGCAGCCCGGTGGGTGTGACGCTGTGGTGTTGAAGCCCATGGTGCTCGGTGGACACCGGGCGTGCGCAGAGCTGGCCCGGGAGGCGTTAGCCAACGGGGCCCGCGTCATCGTTACCCATACGTTTGGCGGCAAAGTCGCTCACGCGGCCGCATGTGAGCTGGCGCTGGCAGTGGCCGCCGCTGATTCGGTGGGAGACCCCCTGGCCGCCGGACTTGCCGGGCATGACGAGCTTACTCAGCGAGATGGCCCGTGGATCGTGCCCTCAGCTGACGTGGGCCACGGGGTTGAAAAGCCGTGGTGAGCAGCGCGCTATCGGTGCGTGCGGCTGGCAGGGAGGCTGCAGATCGCACGGCGCTGATATTCGGCGATTCGACATGGACCTGGTCCCAGCTGGCTTCCGAGGTAGAGGCCGAGATCGAACGTCTGGATCAGCCAGGGACTATCGGCATATTCGACGCCGTGGCCCAACCCGCGACCATCGTACGAATCCTTGCCTTGCTCGAACTCGGAATCCCCTTTGTACCACTGAATCCGGACCTCACTCTGCACGAACGGGCGCGACGACTCGACTTGTTGCAGACGTGCCTGGAAGGGGACGTGGACCCGGATCGAAGTGTCTGTGATTCTGGCTTGATGGCGATTCTGTTTACATCCGG